>JALOBU010000004.1 GCA_023228145.1 Bacteroidales bacterium
TGCCAGCGTTGTGCTAAAGGATTTGGCAAGCAATGAAACTATCAATGTAAGAACTAATTCATACGGAGAAGTGCTTTTGCCTCTTGATCATAAAAGCATTGGCGATAGTTTACGTTATCAACTTAATTTAAGTAAAGAAGGTTATGTCTCCAAAAAAGTTACTCATAAAAGCATCCTAACTATAGGAGAAAACCTGATTAAGGCAGTTATCGGAAAAATTGAAATGGGCGTTGATTTAGCAAAGGTTATAGAAATTAATCCGATATTTTTCGATTTCGATAAATACAATATCAGACAGGATGCGGCTGTAGATCTGGATAAAATTGTTAAAATTATGAATGAATATCCGAATATGGTAATCGAGTGCGGCTCTCACACCGATTGCCGCGGAAGCGTAGCATACAATAATGTCCTTTCCGATAACAGGGCCAAATCATCCGTAGAATACATTAAAAAACGCATTGTCAACACGGAACGTGTCAGTGGTAAGGGGTACGGAGAAAGCAAACATGTAAACCGCTGTAAATGCGAAGACTCTTATGTTGTAACTTGTACAGAAGACGAACACCAAATGAACAGGCGAACCGAGTTCCGGGTTGTCGGCTTTTTAGAAGGGAAAGATACTATCAGCAATATTGCCAAGAATGTTAAGGTTATCTACAATTTCCCCAAGTTAAGCAGAAGCTATACAACGCCTCAATATATAACATTTGAAAGTAACGAGACCAATAATGAGGAAGCAAATTTGAATAAAGAAGAAGTGATTTATCGTATTCAATTATGTGCCATCACCACAAAGCTACCCTTCGACAATCCGCTGTTCAGGGGTTTAGAAAACCTGAGTGTATACAAGAACAAAGGGTTATATAAATACACCTGGGGTGCAACCAATAGTTTAGGCGAAGCTGAAGTTTTGAAAAAACAAATGCAGAAAAAAGGATTTAACGATGCATTTATTGTTCCGTTTTATAAGAACAAACGTATCCCCATGGATGAAGCACTTCAAATGGGGTCGAAATAATTTGCTTTAAAACGCCGGGGTTCTATTTATTTTATTGCCCTTGAAAGTGTTTTAAAAAATTGTTCTTCCCTATCGGCCTGTTTGCTAATCAATGAGCCAAGTTCTTTTAGTTTTTCTTCGGCAAAATCGCGGTTGCGGCCGAGGCGGGCAGCAAACAAAGAAATTTCGCGCCAGTAGTCGCCGATTCCCATCATTTGTTTTGAAAGATCAGTGATATCCGGATTATTGAGCACTTCGGCTGCCTGTTTGAGGAAAGTGGCATACATAAAACGAAATCCTGCTCCCCCCGTGCCCTGGTCTTCCAACAGGACATTTATTTTAGACAACTGATGCGAGAGATCTTCGTTATCAATGGCAAATTTTGGCCATTCGGTGATATGCCTGGCAAACTTCCTGATACCTTTCACCCCAAGGAAAGGAATAGGTATCTTCAGCATATAAAAGCATGCTTTTTTAATACCGTTTTTCACTGCTTTAGGAAAATCAAAATCTTGGGGAATAAAAACCGGGTAAAACAAAAAACCATTGGGCGCCATACTGCCCCCGGCAAAGCGGCCTTTGGTCAGTGATTCTTCCGATAGCTCCACGATACGCGGATGGTAGCAATCACTGATAAGATAATTGTTTTCATTTTTGCCTACCACATTGATGAAATGAACATTGATATGCACCCTTAAATATTGCGGAAGGTACTCCATAAAAAAGAAATCCACCTGTGTGGCCACTGGTAGGCCTTTTTCAAGCACCCTGTCGAGCCCAGCCTGCGCCTGCTCCGGGGTTTTGAAACTTTCGGTATGGAATTTTACACCCAGTTGTTTGCTGATGTTTTTGCGTATCTGCCCTGGCTTATTTCTAACGATAAATGTCGGGAAAGCAAACCTGGAGTTATTAAAATACCCAAAAAAAATACCGCTGCCAATGCCGAAAACCATAGATTCGCTGATATCCATGCCGTGATATGATAACTGCGAACTCAGGGTGCCTGTTTCACAATGTGCCGACATGCGGTGTTCAAAAGGAATGTTTATGTTCATTTGTTTTTCTCCTCTGTTTTAGTTATCACGACCCATGGGTTTTGCACCTTATGCTGGGCCACACGGAAAGCATCTTTTATATTTTCTTCTTCATGATAAAAATGATAATTAGGGTTTAATCCCGTTGAGGTTTCAATCACCTGAAAAAAATTTGCCAAAGGAATATTAAATGCTTTTGCATATTTCCCCAGGTCCCCTACTCTGGCTTTTTTAAATCCTGATGGTTTCAGGTGGCATCTGACTTTTACCTTGCAAATCTTTGCTCTCCCAGCAAGTTCTGCCACCGTCATCTCTCCAAGCACCATGTAGTAATACACAGGAGTTATTTCTCCTTTATACAGGCGTTCCCTGAGAGTTTTTTCCAGATGGTTTTTTTTATGCCAGAAATCGTCCAAATCGTTTTCGATGATATAAGAGCCGCCCTCGACAGTTCCGTAAGAGCCGTCATTTTTTTCGGCATACAGGATATATTTCTGGACTTTGTAATCGTGGATTACGTCTTTTTCTTTCATGAAATTTTTTTTTCAAATTTAAAAAATTATTTTCTTCTCACAAAAATTAGGAGGGCGATGAGCAGGGAGATGCAGAAAAACGCATTCATTCTGAGCAAGTTCATACCGATATCTTTAAGTCCTGCATCCCGTACAAAAATATCAAGGAAACTGTCGATGCCCCAACGCAGTGGCGAAATGACACTGGCTGCCTGCATGGGTTCGGGCATCATGTACACTGGCAGGAAAATCCCCCCCAATATAGCGAGTATGAGCACCATGAAAGAGCCAAAAATCCCTGCCTGACTTTGAGTGGAAGCAAAGGTGCCAACCAGCAGGCCAAATCCTATTGCAGCAAAGGCAGAAGAAAAGGCAGCACATAATAAGGCGATATAATTAGTGCCTAATACCAGTGCAGGCATGCCGTAAATCAGCGGAAGCAGGTACATACCTGTAACAATCATCAGCAACAATTGAAGCAGACAAATGGAAGCATACACAACAACCTTACCCCACAATATAGTAATGTACTTCACAGGCAGCGTTAAGATGCGATTGTAAGTTCCTTCATTTCGTTCGGTGAGCAAACTGCCCGCCAGGGGAATAACAATAAAAAACATGGCAAACAGGGCGAAGGCAGGAACATTGTTTTGTACCAGCGTAGGTTTGATTACCGCTTTACCGCTTTGGGCATATTGTTCCGCGACAGTAACCAGGTTTTCATTTTCAATGTCATCGTTAAACTTAATTCCATTTCGAATATCTTCCGTCATGTCGAGCTCCACCTCACGCGGCTGGGCATCAATCTGAAAGTCAGCAGGCAGGTATTCGCCCATACGGTTTTTAATTTCTTCAGTAAAAACACCTTCCATTACTTCTAACTGTTGCAGGAGGAAATTTTTTATAGGCTGCTGCAGTTGTGCATTTAACTCATGTGGCAGGGCTTCAAAAAAAGTACTGAGAATAATTTTTATCTCTGCCGAAAGTATAAGCCGCTCCAGAGAGCTTGTTACTGCATTTTTGTATGAGTCGCGTATGGCAGGGTCATAAATTATGCATATGGCTTCATTTTCATGCTCTTTATTTTTCTCAGCTGTTACCAGGGTGTCGAGGGCAAAGCTTTTCTGGATACGTTTTATTGCTTTGGCCCTAGCATTTTCTGTAGCTCCTTTGTTTATTATAATACCCACCTGATAATTTCCTGCTGAAATTTCATTTTGTGCAGTGGTAACATCCAAGTTTTTTCCTTTCAGTTCTTTAATCACATGGAAATATCCGGATTTAATCAGGCCATCTTCGACCGTTTTGCTGAGATATTCTTTATCATTGTCAATAAAAAGAATGTCCGATTTATTGTCGTAAAGTTTTTTAAATGCATTTTCCTGTGTACCTGTAACGGCAAGTATCAACACCATGGGCATCAGAAAAAGTATGATTAGTCCCGGGATATCCCTGATAACCTGAATGTATTCCTTTTTTATGATGGCTTTCAGCGCATTCATGATTAATCTCTCAGCTCCCTTCCTGTCAGTTTAATGAATACCTGTCCCAGGTCGTTGCATCCGGGGTTATTTTTAATCAGTTCCGCCGGTGTTCCGTTGGCAATTATTTTTCCGTCGTCAATTACGGTAACACGATTGCAAAGGTTTTCGGCTTCTTTCATATAATGCGTGGTATAAACAATGGTTTTTCCCGAGCCGTTCAGTTGCTGAAGGTATTCGTAAATGAGGTTCATAGACTGAGCGTCCACTCCCAAAGTTGGCTCGTCAAGGAAAATGATATCGGGTTCATGTATCAGTCCTGCAACAAGGTTTGCGCGGCGTTTGATGCCTCCCGAGCATTTTGATATGCGTTTTTTGGCATGAGTACCCAGCTGAACCACGTCAAGATATTTATCAACAGCACTTTTCAGTTGCCCGCCCTGCAGTCCGTGCAAACGTCCGAAAAATTCCATATTTTCTTTTACAGTTAATGTTGGATAAAGAGCTATCTCCTGAGGTATCAGTCCAATCATATTGTTGAGTTGGCGGTGGTGTTTTCCGATGTCAATGCCGTTGACATAAACACTGCCTGAGTCAAACTTCAGCAAGCCGCAAATCACGGAAATCAGTGTAGTTTTTCCAGCTGCATTGGGGCCGAGCAACCCTAAAAACTCCCCTTCAAAAACTTCCATGTCAACACCCTTCAATACTTCCCCGGGGTTGCCTTTATATGTTTTTATCAGTTTTGAAATCTGGATGATTCCGTGCATACATTTCTGAAAGGCTGCTAAATTAATCAAATAATCTTTAAACAGGAAATGTATTAAACCGATGGATGTAAAAATTTTTCAATCAGTTCAACGGTTTCCACAGGGGCATTGTGCTGTTGAAAATCCCTGCTAATGCGAGAGGCATTTTCTTTATAGACAGGGTTATTAAAAATTTCGCTCACTGCTCTGGCAATTTTTTTAGGTTTGGGATGGCCGGTGCCCAGGTTAATGCCCACCTTGAAATAATTTATTCTTGCAGCAATTTCAGGCTTATCTTCCGAGTCGCCGGCCACTATGAGCGGCACACCATAATTCAGTGCGGTAATCACCCCGCCAAAACCACCGTTTGTAATCATCAGGCTGGCATAAGGCATAATATCAGCATAAGGCATAAACTCCTCGATGATTATATTTTCTTTGGGACATTGTTTTTTCAGATCTTCCATAAACTCCTTCCCTGTGGCGACAAGAATGAGGGCATCCATGTCATGCACAGCTTTCAGGGCGGGGATAATCAATTTGTCATAATCATGAATGTTCACGGAGCCCTGGGTAATAAAAATAACAGGCTTTCCGCTATTTAGTTTGTCAAGCCAGTAAAAATGTTTATGATTTGAATTTTCGGGGATAGCCGGACCCGTAAAATGAATCTGCTGAGGTAAATATTTCCATTTAAATTCAAAAGCCCGGGTATTAAATTTTATAAAGAGTTTGCTAATAAAAATATTATGGATCAGAAAAAAATGTTCCATAGATTTCAGGCCAAGCTGCCTGCGGGTTTTGTTAATATACCTTTGCACTCCGACAAAAAATATTTTCGTTACCATACAGTTCACGATGCGGTTTCTATGAATGCCGTAAACATCAGTTCTAGGGAAAATGCCTGCCCCGGGAAATGGCACTTCATCATCGTAAAAAAACAAGGGTGAATTGCAATACACTATCCATGGTAATTTGTTGCTTTCGGCATAAGGAATAGCTCCGGTAAACCATTCATCCGTGAGGAGCACATCGGCATGAAACTCCTGAAGTATCTCTTTCATGTCGAGGTACTGGCCCTGCATGTTGTCGTAAAATACATGCTTGATGAAGAAGGAAGCATGTCTGAACAGGCTTTTTTCCGGCAAGTTTGGAAATTCCGCACGGATGGTGCTGTCGTGGAAATCCCTGGCTTCTTTAAAAGGAAAAAAACGAGCTCCTGTACTTTCTATAAGCTGCTTGTATTTTTTTCCGCAGTACCAGCATACCTCATGTCCGCGGCTGATAAGCAGCTTTGCCAGCGGGACAGCAGGGTTGACGTGTCCGGAGAGTGGTACCGATGCGAGGAGGATTTTTGCCATATTGTTTGCAAAATTATTAATTTTCTATGATGCTTATAAACGGAATGCTTAGACATTAAATTATAAACAAACCCTGTTAATAAAAAAATTTAGTAAGCACACCTACTCATGCCTGCTTTAGGTAAATTTGCAAAAATTTTCTCTATGACTTTCGAAGCTCACGGATATAATGAAGAGTCCATACGGACACTGGAATGGAACGAGCACATACGGCAGCGCCCGGGGATGTATATCGGCAAACTTGGCGACGGCACCTCACCCGATGACGGCATCTATGTGCTGCTGAAAGAAACCCTTGACAACGCCATTGACGAGTTTACCATGGGGTTCGGCAAAACCCTCGATATCACTATCAAAGAACAGACGGTCATCGTGCGCGACTACGGAAGAGGCATCCCCCTGAACAAACTCGCCGACTGCGTATCAAAAATTAATACAGGCGCAAAATACGATAATAGTGTATTCACAAAAACAGTCGGATTGAACGGGGTGGGTTCCAAAGCGGTGAATGCGCTTTCGGCATTCTTCAGGGCACAGTCGGTGCGCGATAAAAAAATTAAAACCGTTGATTTTGAAAGGGGCTTGATGGTTAAGGAAGAAAAAATCAAAGACTGTGAACTGCAAGACGGCACCATCATTAAATTTACTCCCGACGAAGCGATATTCGGAAATTTCCGCTTCATCAACGAATACGTTGAAAAGATGCTGTGGAATTATGCCTTTCTGAACAACGGCCTTACGATAATTTTCAATGGTCAAAAATTTGTGGCGAAAAACGGCCTGCTCGACCTGCTGAACAACTATATTGACGGAGCCATCCTCTACCCCATCATCCACATTAAAGAAAACGGCTTTGAATGCGCCATCACGCACAGCGCTTCCAAATATAATGAAGAATATTACTCATTCGTCAACGGGCAACACACCACACAGGGAGGCACACACCTGCAGGCATTCCGCGAAGCCGTGGTAAAAACCATACGGGAGTTTTACAAAAAAGAATACGAGCCCAGCGACATACGTGAATCCATTTTGGCAGCCATCAGTATAAAAGTACAGGAACCGGTGTTTGAATCTCAGACAAAAACCAAGCTCGGCTCCCAGCACATTGAACCCAAAGGCCCCGGTATCCGCAACTACATTCAGGATATTATCAAAAAACATCTTGACAACTACCTGCACATAAATACAGAAACGGCAGAGATACTTCAACGCAAGATAATGCAGTCGGAAAAAGAGCGCAAAGAGCTTGCCAGCATAAAAAAACTGGCAAAAGACAGTATCAAAAAGGTGAGCCTGCACAATAAAAAACTCCGCGATTGCCGTATTCATTATAACAGCAACGAAGATCGGCGTTATGAAAGTACGCTATTTATCACCGAAGGTGATTCCGCCAGCGGGTCCATCACCAAATCAAGAGATGTAAACACCCAGGCAGTGTTCAGCCTGAGAGGCAAACCACTAAACTGTTTCGGCCTCACAAAAAAAGTTTGTTACGAAAATGAAGAGTTCAACCTTTTGCAATCCTCTTTAAATATTGAAGATGATATTGAAAACTTGCGTTATAACAACATCGTGATTGCCACCGATGCCGACGTAGACGGCATGCACATACGTATGCTACTGGTAACTTTCTTTTTGCAGTTTTACCCTGAAGTCATCAGGACGGGACATCTGTATATTTTGCAAACCCCACTCTTCCGTGTACGCAACAAAAAGAAAACCATATACTGTTACAGCGATGCTGAAAAAAACCGAGCTATCTCCGAACTCGGCACCAATCCCGAAATAACACGCTTCAAAGGGCTGGGTGAAATCTCCCCTGAAGAGTTTAAACACTTTATAGGTCCGAAAATGCGCCTCGAGCCGGTGATGCTCACCAAAGACTCTCCCATCAAAGGTTTATTATCATTTTATATGGGAAAAAATACCGCCGAACGCCAGGATTTCATCATTGAAAATCTGAAGGTGGAGTTGGATGTCGTGGGGGAAGGTTAGGAGGAAGTTGAAAGTTCAAAGTTAGATGTTAGAAGTTGAAAGTGTTTTTGAATAATATTTCCGTAATTTTATTCGTTTTCTTTTTACAAATCTTTTCATTACTTTTACATCTTAATGAACGATTCGAAAAAAATGAACCGTCGTGAATTTCTGAAGAGTTGTGCCCGTTATGCCGGTACGGCAGCTATTGGCTTTTTTGGCCTCGACACCTTTGCGGAACACAATAAGTATTTAAAATCAAAAAATATGGTTGACATCTGGAAATGGAATACCCTTGCACATTATTATACAAAAGGTCCAAATGGTGTTGTTTGCGGCTTGTGCCCCAATGCCTGCCTGATAAAGCCCGGCGACAAAGGAATCTGCAGGACACGCGTCAACTATAAAGATGAGCTTTACGCCATTAATTACGGCAATCCATGTTCCATAAATACAGACCCTATTGAGAAAAAGCCTTTATATCATTTTTTCCCCGGCACCTCGGCATTTTCGCTGGCTACAGCCGGATGTAACTTCACCTGCCTGAACTGCCAGAACTGGCAGATATCACAGTCATCTCCGTTTGAAACAAAAAATTACGACCTTTTTCCCAAAGAAATAGTTGCATACGCTCTGAGAAATGATTGCAAAAGCATTGCTTATACTTATACCGAACCGGTGGTGTTTTATGAATATGTTTACGACACTGCCAAGCTAGCAAGAGAAAAAGACCTGAAAAATGTTTTTATTTCCAATGGTTACATCAAAGAAGAACCACTGCGAAAGCTCTGCAAATACCTTGATGCCGCCAACATCAACCTGAAAGGGTTCGACGATACCAAACACCGCAAGCTCAACGGCGGAATGCTTGAGCCTGTTAAAAATAGTTTAAAAGTTTTTAAAGATGAAGGCGTGTGGCTGGAAATCACCAACCTGATAGTACCCAGCTGGACCGATGACATGGATATGATAAAAAGAATGTGCGACTGGCTGTACGATTCAGGCTTGCATATTTTTCCCCTGCACTTCAGCAGGTTTTTCCCAACTTATAAACTCACCGACCTGCCCTATACACCGGTGGACACTTTGAACAAAGCACATGACATCGCCCTGAATGCCGGCATCAAACATGTTTATATTGGTAATGTTCCCGGAACAGAATACGATGACACCTACTGTCCGAAATGTAAGAAGAAAATCATAGAACGTAAAGGTTACGTGATACTTTCAAAGCAAATCAAAGGGGGAAAATGCAGTTACTGCGGAGAAAAAATCAATGGCATCTGGGAATGAAAAAAATTAAAATCTTAGCGGTTTTATCTTTTTCACTTCTGCTACTCTGCTGTATATCCTTCACATTTCATCCACCAAAAAAAACAATTTCAGAAGATTGGGAGACGCAGCTCAATTATCTTAATTACCTTATCATCCGCGCATCTTCCATCAATATAATTCATGGTTTATACCTTAATGATGAACAGGAAAAAAAACTTCTGCCTCTTTCACGTCAGATTGAAAACATAGATATTCCAAAGCATACAGGAATAAATTATTATAATGATGACTTAAAAAACATTTGCCAGACTTACGAAAAGCTCATCGAGCTGTTGCTAAGCAAACAACCGCTGAGTGATTCCATCAAAGCTGCTGTAAACACCTGCCGGGAACAACATGCAGAAATAATCAAGCGCAGTTTGCTTGCAGCGCAGGGTCAAGGCTACCAAGCAGAAGGCTGCCTGAAATGCCATGCACCTCCATCGCTATTTCCGAAAGGCAATATATCCGGCAAGGACACAAAACCCATAACTTCCTGCGACAGAAAAGAAATTGACCTCGCACATGTTAAAGGACTGTTTGGGGAAGCAGGCACCTTGTTACTTTGGGATTTGCGCAATGAAGTTGATAATATCCTTACCAATGAACAGCTTTACATATTCAACAGCTTCCGTTGCTGCCTGATACCTCAGGAAGATGTAGCAGACCCGGGTATTTTCGGGCAGTCATTTGTTACCAATGAATGGATAGAATTTTTCAGGAAAGCCCGTACGTTAAATAATAATGAATGGAATGATTATAAAGACCTTTTTCTGATACCACTCAGAGATATCCTGGAGGCAAAATTACCGGGAATAAAAAAAAACGACAAAAAGCGTATGATGCACAGCGCCGAAGCAGTGATAACAGATGCACGCAATATGGATGAAATTGACTTTGAACTGCAGAAGGAAAACCTGTGCGTGCGTTTGAGCGAAGCACTCAATGTTGACATTCTTAATGGAGAAGCAAACCGCCAGAGCGATGAGAGAAAATTTATTGCAGCGATGTTTTTGCTTTTCCCCGGAAGCAGCGATTTATTGAACAATGAGCAATGAGCAATGTTCAATGTTCAATTTTATTAACTACAGGGGCCGCAGAGAGAAAACAGAGGGACACAGTGATTTTTTAAACACATAGGGCACATAGGATACATAGGCACATAGAGGATTATTTTCAATCCGCCACGGCGTATCAATTTTTAATTTTCAATGTTCAGAAAATTTAACATTTTATAAAGTTAAAAATGTAAGATTTTCTATGTCGGGATTACCCCCCGACACTTTTTGTGCGGGACAGTCAGATTCTGCCCGCACTCTTTCCTGCTTGTCATTAGTTCATTATATTCCTAATGATAAATCTGGGTTTAACTTTATGCAATAAAAAAGCCCCGGCCATCAGGCCGGGGCTTTTTATTATATGATTTCCGATGGACATATTATTTCTTCTTAGGAGCAGCTTTCCCAGCCGTTTTCTTTTCGAACAATTTTGCCCACTCGTATTTCTTGCGTTTGCGCCAATCGCCCTTATGATACAGATAACTTGCAATCAACGGGACAACAGTCGTTGCTTCAGCGTACACCATTTGTTCATAAACCGTATCCACTTTTCCCCAAGAAGATGCTTCTTTCAGCGTGGAACTGGAACATGCGCCGTCACGGACATCAGCCACTGTAATCTGAATGGCATATTTGTGCATGGGGACATCAAATCCCAACACTTCGGCACAAACCACAGTGTCCTGAGTGAAATTTTTAGGAACTCCCCCGCCCACCATGAACAAGCCGCTTGTTTTTGCCGCAATTTTGATTTTGGTCAATTCCAAAAAATCCTTTACGGAATCAATACTTGCATGGCTTTCAGGGCGAAGCCATTGATGTTTTACCAGGCCGAAACCCGCGCTGCTGTCACTAAAAGCCGGGCAGAAGATTGGGACATTATGTTCGTAACATGCCTGAACCAGCGAGTTCTTCTTCTTTGCATTTTTTACGAGATATTTGCCCATTTCCCAAATAAACTCCCTGGAGGAATATGCCCGGTGCTCAAGAGATTCAGCAATCTTAAAGATAGCATTATCACAAGCCTGCAACTCTTTCTCATCAATAAAAGTGTCATAAATACGGTCGATGTATAAGCTACGTAGCATGCTGTCGTCTATCCAGGGCGTGCCTTTGTAATGCTTGAATCCAAGGGCTTCGAAAAAATCCATATCAACAATAGAAGCACCTGTAGCAACCACCACATCTATCATATTGTTTTTCACCATGTCCACGTAAATCTGCATGCATCCGCCTGCGCTGGTGCTTCCGGCGAGGGTCAGCATCACGGTACAGTCCTTATCCTTTATCATCCGATCGTAAATATCGGCAGCAACAGCTGTGTCGCGCGAAGTAAACGACATGCCGCGCATCGAATTGATGATGGCTGTGGTGTCCACTTTTTTAATGTCGAAATGTTTAATGGTTTCTTTCAACAGGTCTTTCTTTTTTAATTTCATGATGTTTATTTTTTACTAAATTTATAACTCAGAATTTTATAAATAAGTTTTGATGCGAGAAAATCCGGGGCTTTATTGATTTTATTGGGACAAAGTTCCACCACATCAAAACCGGTAATATTGCTTTTTTTGTTAACCCTTCTCAACAATTTGAGTACTTCATTCCAGTACAAACCTCCGGGCTCCGGGGTTCCAGTGGAGGGCATGATGGATGGGTCGAACACATCCAGGTCAATGGTAATGTAAACATTTTCAGACAACAAGCGTATCACTTTATCCATCCATACAGCATCTTGCAGGCGTTCCTCTGCCAGAAACAAATGCTTTTTGCTGATGTATTGCAGTTCTTCCTTTTCCATGCTTCGTATGCCGACATGCACCACCGGGCAGGATTCCACAGCCCTTGACATGGCACATGCGTGGTTGTAACGGCTCCCCTCATATTCGGGGCGCATATCGGAATGAGCATCCAGTTGCAATACGGTTAGTTTGTCAAATTTTTCAGCATGTGCCCTGATGGCGCCCACACTCACCGAATGTTCTCCACCTATGGTTACCAGAAATTTTTTGTTGTCAACAAATTTTTTTGCAGTTTTAAAAACGGCTTCGGTCATCTTTTCGGGCGAAGAATTTTCCGTTATGGGCTTCGCCGTGTGTATTCCTTTTTTATATACCTCGCTGTCGGTTTCTATGTCGTAAAGCTCCATATTGGCAGAGGCTTCCAGGATGGCATCCGGACCTTTGTCGGCGCCTTTGAGCCAAGTGCTGGTGCCATCATAAGGAACCGGCAGCACCACTATTTTTGAGTTGCTTATTTCCGAAAATTTCTTTGGTATGCCTCCGTAATTTGTTGTTGTCATGCAGTATTTTTTTCTCTTATCACACAGAACTTCCGCCGAAGGCGGATAGTCGAAGCGTGACATTCATTATTATTTTTTATCTCGGCCTTCTCCCCTGCTTACCGGAATATCCGTTATGCAGGCAGTAACTCATTCCCATTGCATTCGGAACAAGTTTAGTTAACCGTAGATTGTTCATTACTAATTATCAAAACCTTGACAAAATTAGTAAATTATGCGATTTTTTAAGTGATAAGTTTTTTGTAATTTCTTATAAAATAATTATTTATATTTGCTGTAACCAAAAACTTAAAATTATGTGTGAGTTACATGAAGTCTGGGGCCCTATCGCCTGTCTTATTCCTGTTTTTCTTTTTCTTGCACTGTGGGAAACAGTCTGGAAAGTCATCGCCATGTGGAAATCGGCCCGCAATAATCATCTTGCATGGTTCATCTGCATTGCCGTGATAAACACCGTTGGCATTTTACCCATTATTTACATTTTGACACACCGTAAAAAAGCTGATGCTGAAAAGCCAAAAACTGAAGGTGAAGCTTAAAAAATAATGTGTACAAAAGGTGTAGCAGTCTCCCTAAAAATAGTAAACCTGCCTGCCTGCAGGCAGGTAGCTTAGCACAAAGGTGAAGCGAGAAACAAGTTAGTGGCAACCCTAACAAAAGAAAAAACACAAAATAAATGGACTTTATAACAATTGACTTTGAAACAGCAAATTCACTAAGAGAGAGTCCTTGCGAGATTGGCTTGACATTCGTAAAAGACAATCAAATAGTTGAGACAAAATCTTGGTTAATAAAACCAATGTTTAACAGATTTGATCCTTTCAACATTTTTATTCATGGTATAAGACCTGAACATGTTGCAGATAAACCCGAATTTAATGAATTGTGGCCTGAAATAAAACCACTTATTGAAAATCAATTTTTAATTGCACACAATGCAGGTTTTGACTTTAGTGTATTGCGCAAGACACTAGACACCTATCAACTGCCTTATCCAACTTTAAATTATTCTTGCAGTTATATTTTTTCAAAAAAAGTTTGGCAAGGACTTCCAGCATATGACTTAAAAACCCTATGCAAAGTAAACAATATTGACCTAATACATCATCGAGCAGGTGCAGACAGCAAAGCAACTGCCGAGTTGACTATAAAAGCATTAAATATTGCTGGGGTTACATCAATTGATGACTTTCCTGAAAAACTTAAAACAACCGTTGGACAAATCTATGACGGTGGATACAAATCTTCTGAAACAAAAAGAGAATATAAACCAAAAGACCTTGCTAAAATTGTTGGCGACCATACAAAGCATAACATTGACAGTATTTTTTATGGCAGAACCGTTATATTTACGGGAACATTATCATCAATGGTGAGAGCTGACGCTCAACAATTGATAGCTGACATCGGTGGTTTAAATGGAAACAGTGTTACAAAAGACACTGACTTTTTAATTGTTGGTCAGCAAGATTACAGAATTGTTGGTGATGATGGAATGAGCAGCAAACAAGAAAAAGCAATAAAATTAATAGAGAAAGGTTCATCGCTTGAGATTTTATCAGAAGATGACTTTTTAAAAAACGTATGACAGAAATTAAGGCAGCCACTAACAAGCATCTGCTTTCAGTGGCGGCGTTGTGGCACGGTGGAAAAAAAAGGGGAAATTTAAAGGGCAGTGCAACATGAAAACGACAGAAAGTTATATCGCCACCGAATAGCAGCAGCCGGAACGTTATGTAATAAAAAACAAGTCAACAAAGCTTTACTTCATCCAAACATTCGTAATCTCTCCTACATACATCGTGTGAAAATCCTTTGAAGGATATACTGTTTTCATAAGGTCCTTATCAACAAAACCCGCCTCTAAGATGGATGTCGCATAAATTTTTTTACATTCGATGATTATCTTTGCTTCCTTGAAAGCCACACTGCCATGTTCTGTTGTAATGGCTGTCAGGCCGGAGTCTTTCATCTTGTCAAAATCCCTGCCTGATACGCTGCCCATTTTTAAAAGAATTTTGCGGTAGGTTTCTTCATAAAATGTCAGTGTAAAATAGTCTTCTTTTTCGGTGAACTGATGAGTGTAGCGCTGTGGCCTCACAAAAATGAAGGTCACGGGTTTTTCCCACAGCCAGCCCAGCCCGCCCCAGCTGGCGGTCATCATGTTGAAGCTGCTGATGTTGCCTGCACATATCAGCATCCAGTCGGTGCCTATCATCTTAATCGTGTTTTCGCTCAGCGACTGCCACCCGGTATTCTTAAAGCCTTCAATCACTGCCGGCGCCTTTGACAGGTCCTGTGCATGTAAACCAAAGCTACAAAACAATGTCAAAAAGCAGTAGAAAAGAAATAATTTTTTCATCTTTAAGTTATTTAATAGGTGCTAAGTTATACATAAGCTGCATTCATTGCATAAGTATGGGCAAAAAATGATGTTTTTTTAGTATCTTTGTACATAGAACCAAAAAGCGAATTATTACGTCTTGTAAACTACTGCGCAACTGATAATACTATGAAAAAAATCATCACATTCACAGCGCTTTTTGTTTTTGCTTTTTTTGCCATTGCGCAGGATCATTCCGCAGAAAGCCGCACGGTGAGGAAAGTGAACGATAAAGGCACTAAAGGTATTGAATGCCAATATTTTTTTCCCAATCTCAAAAATTATAATGTCAGCGAAGGAAGCACGGCTTTTACCCGCATCGGATTAAAAGACTTCACATTTTTGAAAACTATTGGCAAACCAGCCTTGCCGGCACATTACGACCTGGTGTTGCTTCCTGAAGGAGCGAAAACAAAAATCGTCCTGAAAAGTTCAAAATCTGCTCAGCAAAGCGACCTGCTCATCTACCCTGCCCTGCGCCACGCTACCGACCGCTACGGCGATCCGGAACCTGAATTCACTATAGACTCGGCGTTTTACAACAGCAACCAATGGTACCCCGAAAAGCCGGTAACTATTGTAAAAGAGATTAAAATCAAAGGCATTTCACTGGCTGTTGTGCAAATATGCCCGGTGCAGTATAATCCAAAACTCAGAAAGGTCAGGGCATTTGGCAATCTGAATTATGAAATAAAATTTTCCGGAAGTAAAAAATTTATCACGCACAAAGAACAATACTCCGCCGCATTCCTTAAGCAGCTAAACAACTGCATTATCAATTCCGGTGCTGTGCTGAACGAGATCAATGCATGGGAAAAATCTTCTGTTGCAGGCCTTCCCGTAAAAACTTCTTCATCAAAAAATTATATCATCATCACCCATTCCGATTACCGGGAGGCTGCCGATTCACTTGCCAAATGGAAAAGCCAGCTCGGTTATTCCGTTGAAGTGATTTCAAGGTCGCTGTGGACCAGCGCCCAGGTAAAATCGGAAATTCAGAGCCGCTATCATGCATGGACTCCCAAACCTGATTATTTTGTAATACTCGGCGACCACGACAAAGTGCCCGGCGAAATATTCCAAGACCCTGCCTATTATGAGAATTTTGCCAGCGACCTTTATTATGCCTGCATGGACGGACCCGGAGATTATGTTGCCGACATGGCTTTCGGGCGTATTTCCGTATCATCGGCCTCACAAGCTATTGCGGTTGTTAATAAAATCATTGGTTACGAGAAAAATCCACCCGCTTCAACAGCATTTTACTCAAGCGGTACGGTATGCTCTTATTTTCAGGATAACGAACCCAAGGACACATATGAAGACAGGCGCTTCGTAATGACAATGGAAGAAATCAGAAATTATATGTTGCCACAGGGTTTTACTATTGACCGTATCTATAAAGCTTCCGAAACTGTTGATCCATTATATTACAACAACGGGTATTTTGCCAATTCCGAACCTTTGCCTTCAGAGCTTCTCAAGCCAGGCTTTGCCTGGGACGGAGATAAAAATGATATCGCCGCCGCATTGAATTCTTCCGGAGGCAGGCTATTTCTCGCTCATCGAGACCATGGTTATGTTGGGGGTAGCGGATGGGCAACGCCGGAATTTACCAGCAACGATATTGACATGCTGAACAACGGAGATAAACTGCCTGTGGTGTTCAGCATCAACTGCCATACCGGCGAATACCGCCTGACGGAATGTTTTGCCGAGAAATTTCTGCGTAAAGCCAATGGCGGCGCTGTGGGCGTTTTTGGCGCAGCTTATTACAGCTATAGCGGTTTTAACGACGGTTTGATTGATGGCATGTTTGACGCCATCTGGGCCAGCCCCGGGCTTATCCCCGACTTCACGGGCTATGCTGATGAGCCGGTGGGAACTCCCGAATCTCATGAGCCCATATTCACCATGGGCGATGTCCTGAATCAGGGCTTGTTGCGCATGGTGCAAACCTGGGGCGACGATGAATATACACATCAGTTGTTTCATTATTTCGGCGACCCGGCCATGAAAATATGGACGGCTTTTCCATCCGCCATAACCGCAACACACCAGGACACGCTGGAATGCCTGGCTACTTCATTCATGGTAATTTCAAGCTCCTGTCCCGACGGACTGGCAACGCTGGTGGTTGACGGAGTGCTAATGGCCGCCGATACGCTGAACAACGGAAGCGTCACACTTACATTTCCGCCTGTTGCTGGAGAACTGGCCGTATTGACCATATCAAAACACAATTACAGGCCTTATATTGCCAACATTCCTTTCAGCTCACCTTGTGTCAGGGCACATTTCACTATTGATTACAGTTACAGTTGTGCGGGGGAACCTATCACTTTCACCGATGCCTCCACGGGCGACAACCTGAGTTACAGCTGGCATTTCGGAAGCGGTGCAGAACCTCAATCATCGTTAACAGAAGGGCCTCATCAGGTGTTATATTCTAACCCCGGAATGAAAATTATAAGTCTGACCGTGAGCAACGGAACTGACAGCAGTTCTTATACAGATTCAGTTTACATCAGCCAGCCCTGTGTTTTTACATGCATACAGAATCAGGTAGTTACAATTAACTCTTGTGAGGGTGTACTGATTGATAACGGCGGGTACAACAATTATTTGCCGAACAGCAACGACACCATAAAAATAATTGCAGACGGCGCTGAAAACTTGAACCTGTATTTTGCCGTTTTTGATGTAGAACAGGGCGATTCAGGGTATTGCAATTATGATTACCTTAAAATTTACGATGGAGCCGACACCACGGCTACGCTTCTGGGAAAATTTTGCAGCCTGCCTGCCAATATACCGCCCTCAATAATTACAAGCAGCGGAAACACAGTTCTGCTAATTTTTCATAGTGATGGTTATACCGAAGGTCAGGGCTATGAGATAAATTTCAACTGCAACATTACGGGACAAAAGCCTTCAGCTGCTTTTACTGCTGAACCCTTGTCGTCATGTGACGGGTTAATACATTTCAGCAACCTGTCAACCAACAGCCCCGCATCATTTTTTTGGGATTTCGGTGACGGCGACACTTCAGATACAGAAAATCCATCACACCAATTCATGGGCAATGGTAATTACACGATTTCGCTGATAGCCACAAACACATACGGCAGCGATACCATGACACGAATAAATTACATCTATATTCAAAGACCTCAAACGCCAGCTATAACCAACGACACACTTTGCGGCCCTGCACAAGCCACTCTCGAAGCTTCCTCTGAAGGAGTCATTCGTTGGTATGACGGCGCCATAGCAGAAAACCTGCTTTACACGGGGAACACTTTTATTACTCCTCTGCTTGATACTACAACAACATATTATGCTGAATCAGCCACTAACGAGGTATTCTCCGGCGGCGCACCCGACACGCTCATAGGTGATGGCGGATACTATACTTCTTCAAATGCACATTACACCAGATTTGACTGCCTGTCAGATATCCTGCTGGTATCGGTGGACGTTTATGCCCAGACAACAGGCACCCGAACCATCAAACTGCAGGAACACAGCGGAAACACTATTTATGATACTGCAATAAACCTGAATGCAGGGAAGACTACCATATATCTGAACTGGACGATAGCTGCCGCATCCAACTACCGCCTGGTTGCCGACGGTCCGGAATTCAAACTTTACAGGAACCTAACTGGCGCACAATATCCTTACTCCATTGGCAACGTTCTGAACATCACTGGTAACAGTTACGGAAACCCCGCTTACTATTATTATTTCTACAACTGGAAGATTCAGGCAGGAGAATGTATTAGCCCCAGAATAGCGGTTACTGCTTTTGTTCATATTGGATTACCACATCCGGGCTTCACTTATTACGCTCCCGACAATACTGTTGCTTTTACCAACACATCCACAAATGCCGTCAGCTACTCTTGGGATTTTAATGACGGGAACTTTTCTGAGGAAGAAAATCCTGTGCATACCTACATGGAAAACGGCAACTATTATGTGTCGCTGACTGCCGGAAATGCCTGTGGCGACAGCACTCTCACAGATACCATAACTATTACCTGTGTCGGCATCAACGAAACAAATGATATACAGAATATAAGTGTAACACCAAACCCGGCTACAGGAAACATTTTTTTGAATTGGTCAGGCAAAGCGGAAAAAAATATAAAGATTGAGATTACTGATATTACAGGAAGACAGGTTTTTTCAAAAGAACTTCTTTCTGCTCAAGGAAACAACTCCTGCAAAATTGACTTACAAAATTTAACAGGAGGTATCTACTTTGTGAATCTTAAAAAAGAAGAAAAGGCATACGTCAGCAAACTTATCATTTTCTGAAAACATTTTTTTCAGTTTTATATACATTATCCCCCACTATTAATAATCTATTGGCTTCTGTGGTATTCCACAAGCCCTTCCATGGGCTCTTTCATTATTTTTGATATGCTTGCACCAAACTCAGAGGCCACTTCCGCAAGAATATCTTTAAGGTTTGAGGAAACTGAACCTGTAAAGGCCAACGGTAATTTTTTAAAAGAGGGATATACAATAATGTGGTTTATAAAAAACTCTTTAAAACAACCATAGACCAGATTATGAATAAACGGTTCCTGGTGGTTTGCCCTGATGAATTTAGAAAAGGATGCGAGGTAAGCATTAGGAGCCGGCTGGCGATAAACCTTATCAAGAACTTCTTCACGGCTAATGTTAAAATCTTTTTCAAAAGCTTGATGCAGTGGTGTAGGTAGTTTTTTATAAAAATATGCTTTCAACAATTCTTTCCCCAATGAAGCTCCGCCTCCTTCATCAGCAAGGATATATCCTAAGGAAGGTGTTCTTCGTGAAATTTTTTTACCGTCATACACACATGACACAGAACCCGTGCCCAATATGCAAGCAATTCCTTTATTATTGCCGAGCAATGCTCTGGCTGCACCCAACAGGTCGCTATACACATATATCCTGGCTTTGGGAAAATGAGATTTAATAAAATTTGCTACCTGTTCAGCTTTACTGTCGGCACCGCAGCCTGCACCATAAAAATGTATGCACATGATTTTATTTTTGTCTACAGGCAAATCTTTACTCAATACCTTATCAAAAATATCTGCTCCGGCAAAATAAGGATTCAATCCCTTAGTGTAATGACTTTCGTCAGAGCCATCTGCATGTATTTGTTTCCAGTGTGTTTTGGTTGAACCGCTGTCGGCTATTAGTATCATTTATTTCTAATTTTATATATAACAGCAACAGACCTAATTTAGAATAAGCAATATAACGTGGCTAATTCCTTTTGGCCATTGGCTATATTTATTAACCTTTATTATCCTGTTTATGACCGCTAAGTTATATATTTGTTGTTAGATTTTAAAATACTCTTTTTTAAATGCAACATTTACTGCCGGAAATACTTATATGCATTGTCGTAATTATTGTTTTGCTTTTAACTTTCCGTTATTTTTCCTTAAAAAAACAAAAACACATAAGATTTTTTGTGCAAAATAAAATTTTATGCTATGTTTATTCCTTAAATAAAATTGGTTACTTTGTAAAAAAACTAGTATGAAAACCCTATTACTTTCATTATTTTTTACCACGATATTTTTTTCTCAGCTTTCTGCACAGGGAAAAGCTACACAAGGGAACTTGGTGGTATGGTCAGACGAAGGTTGGATAATAAAAGCCGAAAACAAATGGTTAGGCACTATAACTTTTAAATTTAGCTGGGTCACCGAAGGAACTGATAAAGAGGGCAAAATAGTAAGTTCTGTCAGAGAAGAATCATCCGTTTATAAGTTGTTGTCTAAAGAAGTAAGGCAATTATTTACTGCCCCTCAGGACCCGAAAAAGGAAATTACTTATGTGTTTAAGGATATTGTTATAACAATGTTCCATTACGAACAACCCACCATGCAGGAATTGATAGAAGAAAAGAAACAGGCAGCAATTAAATCGGGACAGTAATTAAAATTTATTCAAGTTTCAGGGGTAAAGAAAACCTCTTTATTTTATCAAAACAATAATAAGCATTAGCCACTGCTGCTGCAGTAGGCACCAAACCTATTTCCCCAACTCCTTTAGCACCGTATGGGCCAAAATTATCGCTCACTTCAACTGCTTTAACAACAATCTCGGGAACGTCTTTAGCTTTTAGCAACCTGCAATCCTTAAGTTTATCGCTTTTCAAATAACCATTCTCCATCAGTAGATTTTCGCTAAGGGCATAACCAAGTCCCATCACTACAGCGCCTTCTATCTGCCCTTCAAACATGGTTTTATTCATCACTTTGCCGGCATCATGCGCAGCAACAACTTTTTTCAGTTTCCCTTCTTCGTCAAGTATTACTAGCTGTGTGGCATATCCGTATGAAAAATGTGTTACAATTTTTTCCACATCAGCACCGGGCCTGGTGGTCCAGTTACATTCCGAGTATCCGGAGAATTTTTGACCTGACAATTCAGAAATATGTTTGTTGTCAAGGGCAGATTTTAATTTCCGTGAAGCATCAATAAGTGCGTTACCAAGAAGTACCGTTGCTCTGGAAGATGTTGTCATTCCTGTTTCCAATCCGGCTTCGGTGTCCATTTCCACCACTACATTGTGCGGGTCAATTCCTGTTTCTGTAGCCAGAATTTGTATCACTACATTGCTGATGCCCTGTCCCATATCCGTCCAGCCATGTTTCACCACAATTTCTTTTTCCGACCTTATCTCAATCAGCGCATGACTGAAATCAATCATTCCGTTACCCACACCGCAGTTTTTAATGCTGCAAGCCAGACCCGTAAATTTGTTTTTATAAAATTCATCTTGAACCGCAAGCAATGTGGCTCTTATGCCAACACCCTTTTCGAGCACCTGCCCTGTTGCGGTCATTTTCCCTTCAGTCAGTGCATTGTCGTACCTGAACTTCCATCGGTCAAAACCCCCTTTTTCACATAAATCATCAATACAACTTTCCAGGGAAAAAGCCGCCTGATTGGCTCCGAAGCCACGCATGGCACCGCAAGGAATATTGTTGGTGTAAACGGTTTTTGATTCTATATCAACCACCGGAACATGATATCCTGCACTGGCATGTCCCGCCACACGTTCCATAACTTTAGTGCCCACCGACGCATAAGCTCCGGTATCCCCAACAGCCCTTAGCCGCAATGCGGTAAGCATGCCTTTTTCATCACATGCAAGAGTGATATCCATAAACACCGGATGGCGTTTGGGGTGCATTCTAATAGATTCTTCCCTCGAAAGAGTAACTTTTACTGGCGTCCCAGTTAATTGCGCATATAAAGCCGCATGCCCCTGAACGGTCAGGTCTTCCTTGCCGCCAAAACCTCCGCCACATGGCACCATGGTAATTCGTAATTTATCCTCGGGAATATTCAGAAGTTCTGAAACCTGCCTGCGGTCAACATATATTCCCTGCCCCTGGCTGTATAAATGAATACCTCCATCTTCCGGCAATGCAATGGCAGACTCTGTTTCAAGAAATGCATGCTCTATACGCTGTGTTTGGTAAAAACCAGATGATACATATGCCGAGTTCTTAATGGCTTCCTCAATATTGCCTCCACGACGCACTATACAATTTTCAAGCAGGTTTGAACGCCCGGGATGCACCTGCTCAGCATCCTCCTGCAATGCCTGATAAGTATCGGTAACTGCAGGAAGGATTTCATAATCAACAGTGATGAGCTTCAGAGCATTTCTTGCAGTGCTTTCATCACAAGCAATGACGCCGCAGAGAACATCGCCTATATATTTTGTTATTTCTCCTTCGGCTATCATCAGTGGCCAGTCTTTATATATAAGCCCCGTGAAGCGTGTTCCCGGAACATCCTTTGCAGTTACCACTTTTATAACACCCTGAAGTTTTTCCGCATCAGAAACATCTATCCTTTTTATTCTTGCCCTGGGGTGTTCGCTGAACCTAAGCGCTCCGAAAAGCATGCCTTCAAAATGCATGTCATTCACAAATTTCCGTGCTCCGATGGCAGTTTCGTATGCCTGATACTTTGGGTAAGAGCTGCCAATGCCAGCTTTGGTTTCAGAAAAAGTTACCGCTTTGTTTTCCCGCAAGTGCCTGACTGCCATTTCTATGGCATCAATAATTTTTATATAACCGGTGCAGCGGCATAAGTTCATATTTAATGCACCGGCAATTTCTTCGCGGGAAGGCATGGGATTTTTCTGGAACAGGACTTTGGTCCTCATAATAAAACCCGGAGTGCAAAATCCGCACTGCACTGCGCCTTTTTCCACAAACGCTTTAGCAATAATATCCCTGATATGATCTGGAATACCTTCAGGCGTTATAATTTCAGCGCTATCAAGCTTTTCCATTTTTGTGACGCATGATAATTTAATTTCTCCGTTGATTTCCACCATGCATGCCCCGCAGTATGCCTGCCCCGAACAACCGTCTTTAACAGAAGTAATGTGTTTATCGTTACGCAAAAAACTCAGCAAGGATTTTTTTAAATCACCTTCATAATTTACTTTTTCATTATTTAATAAAAAACTCACCATAACTTCCAACTTTAAGTACTTTAGGCACCTTAGGCACTTTAAAACTTTAGGCACTTCCCAGCCCTACTACCCTTTTAAAATTCTCCGGGTCGGTATCTCCTTCTGTATTAATCAATAAAACTGATGTTTCGGAATTTATTCCCATTTTCATTCTCCACCCTGCAAGCTTTTCTTCTTCGAATAAAGCTAAAAACCCAGCCATGCTTGCGGCCCCTGATTCACCTGAAATGATTTGTGGGTCTTGCCCGATGGGATAATAATATTGCCTCATCGCTTTTTCCGCATAAGCATCGCTGACCGTCATTAAATAATCAGCTCCTTCTTTTATATAATCCCAGGCTAAAAGAGAAATAGTGCAATTTAATCCTGCCATTATTGAATTGTAATCATTTGCTGATGCCGAAGGTTTGCCATTAATAATTGACTCCATCACAGAGTCTGCCCTTTGAGGCTCCAGACATATTATTTTAGGCCTGTGTTGGCCATATTTATGAACAAAATACCCGATACCCGCAGCTGTTAGCCCACCAACCCCTGCCTGCAAAATGACCACATCAGCTTCGCACTTTTGTGGTTTATTCACTGAATTCTCCATTTCCCTGAAAATGGTCGTATAACCAGCCATTATTTGTTGTGGAAAATACATATTGTCCTTATAGGCCGTGTCAGAAATCACTATCCAACCATGAGCCCGGGCATCAGCATCCACAAGGTTCACACAATCGTCATAAGTGCCGTCAACAAGAATAACTTCTGCTCCCTCGTTTTTGATATTTTCAATCCTTGAAAGCACTGAATTGGATGGCATATAAATTTTAGCCTTTTGCCCAAGTTTACGGGCAGTCCATGCAACAGCTCTTCCGTGGTTACCATCGGTGGCTGCACAAAAAGTAAATGAACCCAGCTTACTCATTTTTACCGGGTCTTTGAAATCAGAAATTGTAAACCCGCTGTTAAACTCATTCTCCCATTTTGATTTCAAAACACAAAATATGGCATAAGAAGCCCCCATTATTTTAAAAGCTTTAACATCAAAACGAAAAGATTCGTCCTTTATAAAAATGGCTTTTATCCCCAGCTTATGTGCCAGATTTTGCAGGCAATGAACTGGTGTCGGTTCATAACCCTGAAGTGAGCTGTGAAATCTTAAAATACCATCATCCAAAAAAAAACTTTTTTGGATGCTCCATTCGGGAGTATCCTTGTAAAATGGATTTTTAATAAACTTACACATTGTATTTTGATTTTTTTATAAACATCATTTAACGGGATTATAAAATTACCTTAAAGTTATTTCCAAATACTACCTGCCATATAAATTGGAGTTCTGAACAATAATCATTTGTAGGCATTAGTATTTTGAAAATTTTCCTCATAACAAACCTACTCATTTTTTTCAGACCGGCGGCAATATGAGTGATTTTTTGTACATATTTGCAAAAAAATTCAAGATGGGTTTTGAGGCAGGAAAAATAAAAGACTTTTTCATCCAATTGTTTAAAGATGTTGCCAGAACGGTTTTTATCCTGTTCCGTATCATGATACCCATATCTATCATCGTGAAACTTTTACAAATGATGGGGGTAGTATCTCTGATAGGCGATGCTCTCTTTCCTGTAATGAAGTATGTGGGTTTACCCGGCGAAATGGGGCTGGTATGGGCAACAGGGATGATGACTAATTTGTTTGGGGGGATTATTGCCTTTTTAAATATTTCGCAGGGGTTGGAACTAAGCATCGCTCAGGTTACAGTAATCAGCATGATGATGCTGGTAGCACACACTTTTCCTATTGAACTGGCTATTGCACGCAAAACCGGAGTAAGAGTTATGGCCATGTTTTCAATACGTTTTATTTTTGCTTTTGCTTTCGGCTTTGTGGTATTTAAAATCTATCAACTGGGCGGATGGTATAACGAACCTGCTGTTCTTGCATGGCGTCCGGACATAAGTGCTGACAATTCACTGACCGCTTGGGCTTTAGCAGAACTCAAAAATTACGGGCTAATCATCTGTTTTATCTTTTGCCTGATGTTGCTACTCAAAGTACTAAAAATCATAGGAGTGATTGACCTGATAACTAAGGGGCTAAGCCCTTTTCTGAAGCTGATGGGCATAGGCAAAGAGGTAAGCACCATTGCCTTAGTGGGCCTTACACTCGGAGTAGTTTATGGCGGAGCGTTGATAATTGACGAAGCCAGGTCGAATCCCAAAATACCAAAGAAAGATATTTTTTATGCCATGGCATTGATGGGGCTCTGCCACAGCGTTATTGAAGACACATTATTAATGATGGCACTGGGAGCCACTTTTAACGGAGTCTTTATCATTCGGCTCTTTTTAAGTATGTCGGTAGTGTTCTTACTGGTGAAAATCACAAAAAAAATTCCGGACAAGATTATCTATAAGTTTTTAATAAGAAAAGTTAAACATAAAGAAATCAACCTGAATCCTGGTGTTTAATTTGACAAATCATAAAAATATTACACCCCTAAAAATGTAAAAAAACAACACATCTATTTGTATTTCTGCCTTTTATATTATTTAACATTTTAAGGGATTATCTATCTCTCATCAAATATTTTAGGTGGTTTAATTTATTATGTTTATCTTTGCATAAATTTTAAACAATAATTTATTACAATGAAAAAAGGTACAGTAAAATTCTTTAATGAATTAAAAGGTTTTGGATTTATAAAAGATAATGAATCCGACAAAGAATACTTCGTTCATGCATCAGGACTGATTGACAAAATTAAAGACGGCGACGAAGTGGTGTTTGAATTAAAAGAAGGTCCAAAAGGATTAAACGCGGTTAATGTTAAACGAGGATAGCTAAACCATTTTTTAAATCATTAAGTACATAAACCCTCCCGAAAAAAGGAGGGTTTTTTTTTGTTTTTTTTAATTTTTTTATTTTTTTTGTGTAAAAATTCCAAATATGTGTTTTTCTGCTGAAGCAAGTTTTGGTGCAAGTGCCGTGATTGGTATTATTGGCATTATAGCTTTAAAAAAAGCGACAAACTTCCCTCAAAAGGTTTTTGCAATAATTCCCATATTTTTCGCTGTCCAGCAATTCCTTGAAGGGATGCTTTGGCTGGTACTTGACGGCAAATTGTATATGTCATGGAAACAGCCATTGATATTAGGTTTTTTATTTTTCGCATGGCTTGTCTGGCCTGTTTACATTCCCTTTTCAATGGCAATGTTTGAAAAAAATCGAATCAAAAGAAAAGTGTTGCTTTCTTTTTTAGGATTAGGATTTCTGATTATTCTCGGATTTCTTTATGTTATGATTTTTCATAATATAGATGCAAATGCTGCCAAACTTCATATCAATTATACTTATGATTATGTGCCGCCTTTGCCATGGATCTACGGCTTGCTCTACCTCATTCCGACTATCGTTTCCTTTATGCTTTCGAGTGTCAAAAAAATGTGGGCTTTAGGCCTCATTAACCTGACTTCGTACATTTTCTCCAGAATATTTTTCTTCGGGCATGTTCTTTCGGTTTGGTGTTTCTTTGGTGCTGTGGCAAGTGTTTTTATACTCTGGTATATTATTCAACTAAATAAAATCGAGGTTCACCAGGAAGACGAATATGGAGTGAATCAAACAGCCTGATATGATTTTATTATCAACATTTATAAGGTTAATAAAAGCTGTTATTTTTACCAGCTTTTTTTATAGGCTCAAATCGGCTTTGATGCTATTGATTTTTTCCTTACATCTTTGTTCGGTTTCATCAAATAGCAAAACATCATTTATCACTGTTTTGATTCCGAAATAGAATTTGATTTTAGGTTCAGTACCCGATGGCCTTACCGTTATCTTGCTTCCGTCTGCAGTAAAAAATTGCAGCACATCCGATTTGGGTAATTCAATCGGGGATGTTTCTCCACAGGCAGTTACAGTTTTTTGTAAAAGATAATCTTTTATCAAAACAACTTCAGAGCCGTCGATTGTTTTTGGTGGATTATTGCGAAAATCATTCATCATTTGTTTAATTTCATCGGCACCGGAAATACCTTTCTTAGTTATGGGAAGCAGCGATTCGTAATACAACCCAAACTCTTTATAAATTTTCAGCAATAATTCATAAAATGAAATGCCCTGCTCTCTGGCATAAACCGCAGCCTCGGCGATAAGACAGCACGAAATTACTGCATCTTTGTCGCGTACAAAATCGTCTACAAGATAACCGTAACTTTCCTCGCCGCCACCAATAAACTTTTTCTGATTTTCAAATTTCCTGATAATTTCGGCAATATATTTAAATCCGGTCAGCACATCAATACATTCCACTCCGAATTTTTTTGCAATGTCGGCAAGAAGCTCGGAAGTAACAATTGTTTTAACGATAAATTCCTTACCGCTGAGCATAGCTTTTCGTTTCCACTGATTCAAAATATAATATATCAGCACAGAGGCTGTTTGATTACCATTCAACAGCACAAAATCCCCTTTAGCATTTTTAACCGCAACGCCCACTCTGTCGGCATCGGGGTCGGTGGCTAAAACCAATTCGGCATTGCAGATTTTTGCTTTTGCAAGCGCCATACTCATGGCGGCTTGCTCTTCAGGATTGGGAGATTTTACTGTTGGAAAATTCCCGTCAGCACTGGCCTGCTCTTCCACCAGAGAAATGTTGGTGAATCCAAATCTTTTTAAAGCTTCCGGTACTAAGCTGATACCGGTGCCATGCAGCGGGGTATAGACAATAGGTATGTCTGCATGTTTTTGAATTACTTCCGGAATTATGGAAAGTTTTTTTATTTCAGACAGATAAACTTCATCAATCTCTTTGCCTATTATATGAATGTTTTCATTTTTCGCTTCAAATTTCACCATGCCAACAGAACTTATCTTAAGTACTTCTTCAATAACATTTTTGTCGTGCGGACTTACCAGTTGTGCGCCATCATCCCAATATACTTTGTACCCATTATATTCTTTGGGGTTGTGCGAAGCAGTAATCACAATACCGCTCTGGCAGTTCAAATACCTTACAACAAATGACAGTTCGGGAGTGGGCCTAAGGTTTTCAAAAAGATACACCTTACACTCGTTGGCTGATAAAATACCTGCCGCAATCTGTGCAAAATACCGGCTGTTATTCCTCGAATCGTATGCAATAGCCACTTTAATTTGTTGAATACCCGGGAACATTTTTTTTAGATAGTTGGCAAGTCCCTGTGTAGCCATCCCCACTGTATATTTATTCATGCGGTTGGTGCCTGCTCCCATAATGCCTCGCAAACCGCCGGTGCCAAATTCCAGATTGGTATGAAAGGACTCTTTAAGTTCCGATAAATCTTCTTCCATCATTCTTTTCACCTCCAGGCGGGTGCTTTCGTCAAAGTCAGTGCCGAGCCATAAACGGGCACGTTCAAGTATTTCATGGTCGTTGTACATGGGTTAGTTTTTTTCAAAAATAATAAATTTGAGTGAATTGGATGTTATGGCTTAAATTAGTGTATTATTATGTTTTTTGACGATTGGGTGGCTTTATTTATTTGTTTAATTTATTTTTGTAAAACAATCCATAAGTAATATAGACAAAATGACAAATCAACCTGAACAAGGGCATGTTCAAAACATTCAGGTAACTCATGGAAAAGCTTTTATTGTTGGCATTGGGCTCAACGTAGCCTTTGTAATTATAGAAATTATTTATGGGTTTATTGCAAATTCATCAGCATTATTAGCTGATGCAGGCCATAATGCCAGCGATGTTCTTGCATTGGTTTTTGCATGGTCGGCAGCATGGATGGCTACAATAAAACCCCGTGGAAAATATACTTACGGCCTGCGTAAAACAACCATTTTAGTTTCTATCCTTAATGCACTGATGCTGTTTGGCGCTATTGCAGTAATTGCAGTGAATGCCTTCGCAAAAATCAAAGAGCCTGAACCTGTTGCCGGAGTCCAGGTCATGATTGTAGCCAGCATAGGAATATTCATCAATGGCTTCACTGCAATGCTGTTTTATAAAGGCCAGAAAAACGACCTCAATATCAAAGGGGCTTTTCTTCACATGGCAACCGATGCAGGTGTTTCTCTCGGGGTAGTTATAGCAGGTTTGTTAATCAATATAACAGGGAAACAATGGATTGACCCGGTAACAAGTTTATTAATTATTACCATTATTATCTGGGGAACATGGCGATTGCTCTCCGATTCAATTGACCTTGTGCTTGACGCAGTACCCAAGCATATTGACATTAATAAAGTAAAAAATTTTCTATCTACGCAAAAAGGAGTTACAGGCATTCATGACCTTCATATCTGGGCTTTGAGCACCACTCAAGTTGCTTTAACAGCACATCTTATTATGCCAGGCGGTGCCAGTGACAATTTCATTGGAGATTTACAAAAAGAACTCAGGCATGAATTTGGGATAAATCATACTACTTTTCAGATTGAAAATGAAAATATGGAAAAAAATTGCCTGACAGACTTTTAGAAAATACAAATAAGACTACATTAATCCTACCTAATAAAAGAAAAAATCGTTACAAAAATTACTTAAACAGCTGAAACAAATTTACCAGCCCACTGGCAATGTTGATTGCTTGTGTGGAAGTGCTTGCTACAGTTGACGAGTAACCACTTAACCCGGTAAGGTTCAGTAATGCATTCATTACTGCAGTTGAGTTACCGGTAGTAACAAGACCTGTAGAGCCTGTTACCAAACCTGCTGCAAATGCCTGTTTGTAAGTTGTTGAGTTTCTGTTATTCTTGAGCGCAGCAACATAAGTTCCCAGCTGAACTATATTGGATATAGTTGTGGTGCTGCCCATATCTATTTTCCCTGTTGATTTGTATTGTGAATACATGCTTGCAAGTACTTTTCCGCAGGCTGTCCCTGTTGCCGTTGCCCCGGCATCGCTGTTTGCCACATTCGAAACGGTTGTGCATGATGCAATAAATATTACAACTGCTACCAATGAGATAATGCCAATCTTTTTCATGTTTTTTTATTGATTTAATTTGGAATTAATTGCAAAGGTAAAAACCAAAAAGCAATAAAACAAATGCAAACTTATGCTCATTTCAAAATTTAAATGTAATGATGATAAAAAAACATATGAAGTATCATTCCAAATGCTCTTTACGCAGCAAATCATTAACGGTTTTTACAGGGTTGAATGTTGTAATAGGCACTTCTACAAAAATTGTATTCCAATAAGCCATGGCACCGTTCCACAAGCCCGGAAGCTCCTGCGCCTTCAAAGGTCTGCCATCTTTGGATTTTGTAGAAATAAATCCCGTACCCGGGTCAACAAAATCCAGAAGATTGAATTTTTTACCTTTATAATCAACGAAGCTGCATACCAAATCAACCGGGTTGAAATGTGTGGATGTTTTAAAAATATTTTTTTGTGTTTCGTCATTCATATTTACCTGAGATGATTCCACAATTTGCTGGCTTATGTGTCCGTGACTGTCGCACACAAAAAAAGGCCCGCCGCCGGGTTCGCCCTGATTTTTCACCATGCCGCAAATTCTCAACGGACGGTTTAAAAAGCTTTTCAGATAATTTGCTTTTTCTATCTGCTTAAAAGTATTAAATTCCAAAGGAAAATCATGAGCAAATTCGGATATAATGAAACTGGTTATTTTAGCTACGTCATCATCTTCAATACTTTCATTTTCGAGCAATCTCAAGTACTCATACACATGAAACCTGATGTAGAGCAGGTAGCCGGCAAGCACTTTTTTATAAAACACCGTGTCCTCTGATAAACTTTCTGGCGCAAGGTTATCAATGTTTTTAACAAACACTATGTCCGTGTTGATTTCATTCAGGTTGTGTATCAGCGCTCCGTGCCCGCCAGGGCGAAAAAGTAAAGAACCATCATTATTGCGGAAGGGTTCATTATTTTCGTCAACAGCGATGGTGTCGGTAGATGGTTTCTGTACAGAGTGTGTAATATTATATTTTGCATTAAATTTTTTTTCAAAATACGGAAGGACACTTTTCAGGTGGGTTTCAAACTTTTCAATATGTTCTGGAGAAATCGTAAAATGAATATGAACTTCATTATTTTCATTTTTGCAATATTGAGCTGTTTCTGCCAGGTGCTCATCCAGTGCGGTGCGGCTAAGGCCTGCATATTTGTGAAACTTTATCAACGCTTTGGGAAGCTTAGCATAATTCAGGCCTCTTTCATTTAAAAGAAATTCAATGATGAGGGCATAATTGTGTTTATTCAGTAATTCTTCAATATCATACCCGGCATCGTGCAATTTTAATTTTAAATTGTCGAAGAAAGCGAATTTCCGGATGTTTTTTAAAAAATATTCTGCCGAATTAAAATCGTAATTATCACTAGTAATTTGTTGAACCTCTGAATTCCGGTTTTCTTCGCACCAGCTGAACAAGTGGCTGAACATGCGGGAAGCAGCGCCCGATGCAGGAACGAATTTAATTACACTATTAAAAAGTAAATTCTTGCTGTAATATTCGGCAAAATTTTTCGCATAGGTTTTATCAAATACTTTCAAACCCGATTGTGGAGTGCACGCTTTTACAAGGCTTACATAAGGAAAGCCCCTGATGAAATTTTTAATCTGATTATCTATCTCAACCGGGCTTATTCCTTTTTGTTGTAGTTGGTTTAGGTCAGATGGATTAAGCATATTTTTTCTTCAAACATACTATCTTTTCGCTTAATATATGCTGTAAAAATGAAGAAAATGAAAAATTTCCAACAAATAAAAATATGCTAAATCTGAAAAAGTCTAGTTAGCAGAAATTTCTTTAAAGTCAAAGGCCCAGCTTTCCACCTGGTCATCAGGCAAACATTTATCTGCAAAGCTCATCAGGTGCCAGTTAAACTTTTCAAAATTTTTGGTTTCACCGGGTTTTAATTTAATAGTGTATACATCTTGTCCGAAACCGGCAGAAAGGTCAAATTTAATTTTAGTTATTTCCGATTTGTTGGTAATTTCCACGTAATACCATTTTCCGGCAGCAACTTTTTTCTGAAGCTTAACTCTGAATGACAGTTCCACCGGTGCTACTCCCGATTTTTCCATTTTTACAGATTGTAAATTTTTAATAATGGGCTCCGACCATTCTTTGGTGCCATTCGGGAAACTGAATTTTTGGCCGTTTAAACTTTGAGCCGATAATGCAAAGCTTATAAATAGCATTGCAAATGCCGATAAAATTGCTTTTGTTTTCATAAATTTTATTTTTAAATAAATTATGTAGTATTTAGGTACAAATATACCTCTTTAATTATTATAAAACAAGTTTTTTTCCAAATAATTATTAAAAACATTAACTATTGCTTTATTAACGTTCAAATTCTTTGTTTACTTTGCATTAAAAAAACATGAAATACGATTTCACAAAATGGTTTGACAAATTAATTCCCTGGCTGCTGAACCACGGTGTCAAGATTGTGATAATTATTATTGCAGCGATTGTGCTTTATTTAATAGTCAGCAGGGCCATCCGCAGGATAGTGCGTATTTCGGTTGCTGCCGATAAGGAAAGTACGCCTGAAGCACGGCAAAAAAGGGAATTTACGCTGATCAGGATATTTAACTGGACTAACCGTATCGTTTTTTTTCTTCTGGGCGGGCTGATGATGCTTCAGGAAGCCGGAATACCTGTCGGGCCGTTGCTGGCTGGCGCCGGTATTGTCGGGATAGCCGTTGGTTTTGGGGGACAGTATATCATTCGTGATATACTGTCAGGATTTTTCATCATTTTCGAAAATCAATACCGTATCGGCGATGTAGTGAGTTTTGATAAAACATCCGGGGTTGTGGAAGATATTAGTTTACGGTTGACAACCTTACGCGACATGGACGGGACGGTGCATTACGTTCCCCACGGAGAAATTAAAATCGTGTCGAACCTGTCAAAAGATTATGCCTATATCAATATGAATATCGGCATTTCGTATAATGCTGATCTTGACCATGTGATAAAAGTGGCCAATGAAGTCGGGCTGCAACTGGCCAGCGACCCTCAATGGAAAAGCCTCATAAACAAGCCTCCTCAGTTTCTGAGGGTGGATAAATTTGAGGACTCCGCAGTCATAATAAAGATAACGGGCGAGACACAACCGTTGAAACAATGGGAAGTGAATGGCGAACTGCGCAAACGTATAAAAATTGCTTTTGATAAAGAAGGAATTGAGATGCCCTACCCACAACGGGTGATACATCAGGCATAATTTTGTAAACAATATGCTTATTAAAATTCATTTCAAATTATTTTGTAATAAATAAACAATAATTACATTTGTATGTTTATTCATCTGATATAAATTTAATAATCTTACAAAAATGAAATCTATAAAGGTTATTCTACAGCTTGCTCTTATATTGATTGTTTTTGACTCATGTAAAAAAGAAGGGCCACAGGGACCCGAAGGCCCCAGCGGTCAGGCAGGCACTTCACAAACTGTAAATCCTGAACTATATGGAAAATGGCAAGTCGTCAGCGGACTGCCCGAAACAAAGTACGTAATTGTTTATAATAACAACATGACCTACCTTCTCGATTCGCTTGAATACGGGTTTAAACACATCCTTGAAGACATGGCACTTATAACCTATGCACAAATTTATCTTGATAATACAGTTTTCAATTATACAATCAGCAATGACACTTTGAGATTAACTAATTTCTCTAAAAACATTGTCATGAAAAAGAATAGCAACGCACCCACGGAAACAGAATGGGTGACTTTCGTTACCATTACCGACAACATTCCCAGTCCGAAAAACGATATGGCGGCTTTTGATATTGGATACACCAGTGGCAAAATTGCATGGACTGCTAAAAGTCCTTCAGACACGCTGTTCCTTATCAATACAACAACACATGATGTTACCTACTTATCGATCAACAGTGTCAACAATGGTTCGGTAACCTGTTCAACTGCTTATTGGATTTCCAGCGACAACAGAATTTACCAGGTATCGCCCAATAACGGGATGACTCTTTCATCAAGCCCGGTATTGGGTTCAGGAACAGTTGAAGCACTTGCTCTGGTTGGCGCTAATGACATGTGGCTCTGCATTGATAATAAAATCAAAACCTGGAACCCCTTAACCAACGACATCACCGAGAAATTTGAACTTTACGCGAATGGAATGGAGTATGTTGATTCCTATTTATACATTTTACAAGACGAATGGATATTCAAATGCCAGTTATCACCAACGTTCCAGGTTGTTCAGATCTATTACATCAACGACTCAAATTTAAACTTCTGGGGAAACGGCGGTATCACTTATGATGGAGCACATTTCTGGATTGTAGGTCAGGATATCGATACGTATCAATATAGCCTTTATAAACTTAGCCTTTAATACAAATTAATTTCTATAAAGAAGCATTATGAGGTACATAAAAACAGCATTATTACTTTTTTTAGCCCTGAGTTTTTTTATTTCGTGTAAAAAGGATAAATATACTGGACCGCAAGGCCCAGAAGGCCCTGCAGGACCGATGGGAATTGCATCGTCACCTGACCCGGCTCTTTTTACAAAATGGACTGTTGTGAGTGGCTTAAGCGAAACAAAGTACGTCATTATTAAAAGTGATTTCAGTATTAATTTACTTGACTCCGCCCAGTACGGATTTAAAACCATTTCCAGTGATCTGGCTTTCATCACAAACAACCAGTTATATTACGACTATTCGGTATATAATTATGTCGTTGTTAACGATACACTCAAAATAACTAACAAAACTGATACGGTGGTCCTTAAAAAAAACACAAATGCTCCTGACATGACAACATGGGTTACCTATCTAAGCGTTACTGATTCTATAGAGAATCCGGAAGTTGGCGGAGAGGGTAATCAGGATATTGGTTTTGATGGTAACAATATTCTGTGGTCCGGGAGCTGGAATTCCAGCAAAATATACAGGATAAACCCAGAAACTGGTTCACATACAACATTAAACTTATCCGGAAATTATTATTATGCAGGAGTAACTTGTGTGGCCCCGTCCATCTGGATTGCTGATATAAACACCTTTGACCAGGTCGACCCTTCAAATGGTTCAGTTTTGAATACCAGCCCGGTTATATCATCGGAAGGAATCAGAGCCCTCGCAATAAGTGGCGGAGGGAGTATGGTTTACTGCACTCCAACGGGAAAAGTTTTCAGCTTTGATATGGTTTCACATTTCAACATGTGGCTATTTACTTATCCGGGTGGTTTTACAGGCATGGAATATGTAAATGGCTTTTTATATTTTTTTGGAGGTCATTATTTATTTAAATGGCAGGTTTCCTCCTTCGGGGTTGTATCATCGTATTATATTGATTCTCCCCTTTTTGATAATGAAACTGGCGGAATTACTTATGACGGAACACATTTCTGGGTTGTTGGAAAGAATCAAAATACTGATGAATACAAGCTTTTAAAACTCAATCTTTAACTTTTTTACATTAGTTAATCCTAAACCATACAAAGTATTATATTCAGCATGTAAAGGTGGTTATTTTGTACGAAGTGATAAGCATTTTCATTTACCTGCCTTAGCCGATACGAAACCATAGTTTTATACAAACGTACTGTCAATTATTCCATTTTTTGTAACATCTGATAATATTAATGGACTAATTGTCATAAAAACACAAAAAGACACTAAATTTGTTAATTCATTTACCAATTAATAAAATACTCAGTAAAGTTAGGAGTACAATATTAATATTTGTATTTTTGAATTACTGAATTAACAAATAAAATTATATGGATTGTCCAGTATGTAAAAAACCGATGCTCGTATTGGAACTACATCAGATAGAAATTGACCATTGCCAGGGATGTGGAGGTATTTGGCTTGACGAGGGAGAGTTAGAACTATTACTTGGAAATGCCTCCGAAAAAGAAAAGCTACTGGAATCTTTCAGCGCTGATTTTAAAAATCCTGAAAAAAAACGCCGTTGCCCGGTATGCTCAAAAAAGATGAACAAAGTTTTAGTCGGGAGAAATAACAAAGTACTCCTGGACAAATGCAAAAAAAACCACGGATTATGGTTTGACGAAAGAGAACTGCATGAAGTTATTGAACTTGGAAGTAGCAGAGATAAAGACCATAAGGTTTTAAAATTATTAAATGACATGTTTGCATATAAATTAAAATCTTAATACAAATTAAAATCACAGGAGGTAAATTATGACCGCATTATGGATTATTTTAGGAATTGTTGCACTTCTGATATTTATGGTTATCGGAATTTACAACTCGCTTATCAAATTAAGAAACCAGGTAAAAAATGCATGGGCACAGATTGATGTTCAATTGAAACGCCGTCATGACCTGATACCCAATCTTATTGAAACTGTTAAAGGATACATGGTGCATGAACGTCAGACACTGGAAAGTATCACCAAAGCACGTGCCAGCGCAATGGGGGCAAACACTATGACTGACCGAATCAAAGCTGAAGGAGAATTGAGCAACCTCATGGGGCGTTTAAACATAGCCGTGGAAGCTTATCCCGACCTGAAAGCCAACCAAAATTTCCTGGCTCTGCAGGAAGAACTTACATCCACAGAAAATAAAATTTCCTATGCACGCCAGTCATATAACGACCAGGTTCTTTTTTACAACAATAAAAAACAAACTTTCCCATCAAACATCATTGCTGGTATGTTCAACTTCAAAGATGAAGTATTTTTTGAAATTCAGGACCAGGCCGAAAAAGAAGTTCCCAAAGTTAGTTTTCAATAAATAAAATACAGACATCAGATTTATGTGGGAAGTCATTAAAGCCAATCAGCGAAAATCGTTTTTTCTCATCACGGTGATGGGAATATTACTCATTGGATTGGGCTTTGGAATAGGATATTTTTACGACCCTCAGGGTGGTGGCGCTTTCATAGGTATTATAGTAGCCTTGCTCATCTGGCTGGTAATGACACTTATTGCTTTTTCCAGCGGAAGTTCTATCATGCTTTCGGCAAGTAATGCAAAAGAGGTTACCCCTGATGTACATCCTCAGTTGTTTAATGTTGTTGAAGAAATGAGCATAGCCGCCGGCATGCGTAAAATGCCAAAGATATACATTATCCCTACGGACGCCCCCAATGCTTTTGCAACGGGTATGAATCCTGACAACGCCATAGTGGCTGTTACCGCAGGCTTGCTGGCCCGCATGAACCGGGACGAGCTTCAGGGAGTGATAGCACACGAAATGTCACATATTGTGAACCGCGACATCAAGTTCATGACTTTGGCAGGAGTGATGCTGGGCACCATCGTGATTATTTCCGAAATTTTTCTGCGCAGTATGTTTTTAGGCGCCGGGCGTAGCCGCGGAAAAGGAGGCGGGCAAGGGCAAATAGTTATCATGGTAATTGCACTCGTATTAGCCATCCTTACACCCATTATGGCTCAGCTACTTTATTTTGCCATCTCACGCAAACGCGAATACCTAGCCGACGCATCCGCAGTAAGACTTACTCGTTACCCTGAAGGGCTGGCCTCCGCACTGGAAAAAATTTCCGGTTCGACGGAAGAAATACCTATGGCAAATAAAGTTACAGCCCCTCTATATATTTGCAATCCGTTGAAGAAAAAAGGGATGAAGATGTCGGACCTCACCAGCACCCACCCTCCTATCTCAGAGCGCATCCGTATTCTGCGCACCATGTCAGGCGGAGCCGGCCTTGTTAACTATCAAAAAGCTTTTAATTCGGTATCGGGTAAAAACAAAACCATCATCCCCTCCGGCGAACTTGATAATTCAGAAAGTATTGCTTTCAGAGAAGGCTCGGGGGTAGCCGCTTTTGCCGATAGCAAAACCACCACACGTGCCTCACATGACATCATGATGAAAATGGATAAATACTCTTTCATCAACTGCAATTGCGGTATGAAAATTAAAGTACCATCTAATTATGCTTCAGATAAGGTTTACTGCACGCGCTGCGGGAAAGAACACCCTATTGGAAACAAATAACACATTATAACACAACATATGAAAACATTAATATTTATACTGTCGCTCATAGTGTTTATTCTTATTTCTTACTTGTTATATAAGAAATTTGGCTTTAAAAAAATAACTAACGGGATTATTTTCCTGCTGGCAGGCGTAATACTTATTTTGTTTTCAGGTTTATTTCAGGAATGGACTGATAAGTTGTCAACATTTTACATTTCATTATTTTCAGGTATCTTTCTGACAATTATAAGTGGTGTGCTTATAGCTTTTGGGTTAAGCAAAAAAAAGAAAAACGAAAAATAAAAATTCGATTTTACATCCCTGTATTGTTTAATTACCTACAGACTCCATATTTTATTTATGTACATTTTGGAGTAAAATTTTACTCCAAAATGCACATAAAACTCAATTGTAATTATAAATCAAAGGAAAAAAATCAGAATTAGTGCTTGCCGCAACCCTGGCTATGCCCGGGGCAGGATTTCACACAACCATTTCCTGTTTTGTTGCCCGAACCCATACATGGTTCGGTTACTAAATCGGCTGTATAGCCCAATTTATTTACTTTTGCTTTTATATTTTGTTCGTTCGTTTTTTTTGGGTTATAAACCACAGTGAGTATTTTCGTATCCAGGTCAACTGATACATCCTTGATGCCTTTATCATAAGCCAAACCCTGTTCCATGGTATTTTTACACGAACCGCAATGAGCATTGGTTTTAAATTTCACAACCTGCTTATCTGGTTTTGTTGTCTGAGAAAAAGACATTGTTGATGCCATCATAAAAACAGCCATCATACACATAGTAAGCATCGCATTTTTTGTTTTCATAGTATTGGTATTAAATTGTTTATTCATGTTTATTTTATAGTTAATCTTAATCCTGCATATATAGTTGCACCCATCATCGGCCCCCATATCATCGAAGTGTCAAAATACTTTCCGAAAGGCTCTTCGTGTGAAACAATAGGATGGTGCTGCATATAATTGGTGATATTTTCAGCTCCAAGATAAATATCAATGTATTTAAACTTTTTTGTTACCTGTGCATGGAGCATAAAATATTCCTTTGAGTAGCGAGGCCTGTTGTAGGGCTCAGGGTTGGTATCTGTATCAGGAAGACGGCTTTTTCCATTAAATTGTCCCGTGACATCAAACTTCCATTTTTCAAACTTAGTCGCATACGATAAAGTGATAAGGCCTTTGAATTTACTCACATAAGGAGCTTCACGAAACTTACCATCAATTGTTTTTTTGACATCATTATACCTCCCGGCCAAAGTGATTTCAAAACCTTTAAAAGGCTGTATCATACCGTCAATCTGTAGGCTGTTTGAATATGACCTTCCTTGAAGATTATAAAAAACTGCTTCCTGAGGGCTTCTGTCAAGGTCAACAATTATTTGATTTATGAAAGAAGTGTGATAAAAGTCAGCGCCAAGGCTTGCCTTAAGTGATTCGGTCAACCAGAATTCCTTAGTAATATTTATTCCAGCGTTCCAGGCTTCTTCCGCTTTCATGTTGCTTTCAAAAATAATGCTTCTTGAACTTGCCAAAAGGCTTGTATTTTCTGCAATGACATGCGGAGAACGATATCCTCTTCCAGCCGAAGCCCTAAGGATTAGTTTATCCGTGATATCATATTTAATATGCAACCTGGGGGTAAAAAAGAAACCAAATTCTGAATTGTAATCACCTCTTAATCCAATAATAAGATTAAGTTTTTCCGGATAGGTATATGAATACTGAAAAAAGACTCCGGGGACATATTCCCTAAGCTCAAATAATGAATCATTGAAGGTTTCATAATAATCATCAAACATAAAACTGGTTCCCGTACTGTATTTATGGTTGGTATTTCCCATAATGGACTGAAAAATCAAGTTCACGTAAACGCTGTTCTGAGTACCGTCATAAGCATTTTTTCCATAAAACGAATTAAGTTCGTACCTGTTGAAAGAACTCACAATACCCAGGCTTGATTCATTATGTGCTCCCATGAAAAAGCCGGTTTTTAAAAATGCAGAATATTGCCTGGCATCCACACCAATTCCATAAAAATCAGGCTTAAGCGGTTCTTCTGCTTTATAAAACTCTTTCTGCCCGCCTTGTTTATCATCCTGAAGATAGCCTATCCCAAACTGTATATGCATCTTACCTGACACTTCGTATTGCCATCGGTTCATAAAATTTGCAGTCCAGAATTTTGGAGCATCCAGAAAGGAATCATTGTTTCTGTCAATCATAAAACCAAAATATGAGCCGTGGCCCAATATCATGGTGCTCCAACGCTCGTTTATCTTGATGGTTGAATTCAGGTTCCCCTCGAAACGGCCTTCACTATTTCCATATAAGTTAAAAAACAAAGGTTCTTTGTTCGTCTCGGGTTTTTTATATTCCACATTTATCTGTCCTGTTATGGATTCATAACCATTTATTACCGATGAAGTACCTTTCGATACCAATATGGAATGCATCCATGAACCAGGGATATAAGACAAGCCATAAGATGAAGTCAGTCCGCGAACAGAAGGTATGTTCTCAGTGAGTATCTGACTGTATATGCCCGACAATCCAAGCATCTGAATGCGCTTTGCCCCAGAAACAGCATCCGAATATCCAACATCAACGGTGGCCGTACGCTCAAAGCTCTCAGAAAGATTGCAACAGGCAAGTTTTTGTAAACCATCCTCAGTAATGACTTCTGTTTTTATCGGTTTAATTTTAGAAATATAATCTCCAAGCTTTTCCTGAATATCCACTGTGTTTAAAGTGGCATTAGAAATCAATGAAAAATCAACCCTGCTTTGTCCGGTAACGAGTGTAACAGTGTCGGCTTTATATCCAACAAAACTGGCAATAAGTTTGAGTTCTTTGTTACCAGACACAGCAATTGTGAACTTTCCGTTTTCATCAGCTGTGGTGGAAATATTACCACCCTGCCAATAAACACTGGCAAAGGGCAGTCGTTCGGTTTTAAATTTTTCTTTGTCTGCCGAAATACCTCTCACAGTACCTTCGACATATTGCACTTGTGCCGAAATTTTCAGAATCCCACACAGCAAAAGAAAAAGAAATATAAATCTTGTTTTAAATATCATAATCTTTTTTTATTACGGTTAATAAAATATCATGAAGGCTTTTTTGCCTTCAAAAAAAACTATAATAAAAAAAGGATTATAATCTAAGAATGTTGTTCTTCAGATAAACAGGAAATGAAAATAGTGGTGGTGGTTCTAAGATTCTTAATAAAGGAATAGAATCATTTGTCGAATAAACAGAAGTTATTTCAGATAAAAAATAAGATATGTGAAAAATACTTTCTTCCGAAATCTTAACACTGAGCTTAAAAAACGGGCTAAATACTTTAATAAAGAAATTCTTAAATGAGCAACATTCATCTTTTGCATTTATTAAAAGATTGTCTTTGCCAATTATAATCTCCGCCTTGCAACAATGATCTTCTGCTTCCTCTTTAATTGCTGAATTTGAGTGGCTGAAATAACTGTCAATGCTGCATTCACATGTTGTTACCGGCTTGAAGTGTAAATCACTACTGCCAGATTTGTTGCAATGATGGTTTATAAAATAAACGCCTGTAGCAGCTGAAGCAAATACAACTGCAACAATAATGGTAATAATGTTTTTAAACAATTTAAGCATTGCAATACAAAAATAGTATAAATTTTATATTAAAGAAAACCTGTTTGTAGTTTTAACATGGATTTAACTTCCTTTATATGATTTGTCATTATTATCAATGCTAAAAAACAAACTATATTTTCATTTTATAGAGTTTTTTATATTCAGCAAGATCCTTCTGCCTGTATAAGAAATACAAATAACCTTCGTTGACCTTTATTTTTTCTATAAATACAAAGCCCGGTATTTCTATTGACAGAACGATCGCACCATTGCCGGTACTGATCTCTTTCAGTTGTGAAATGCCGTTCTTTCTGAATAATATATACACCTTTTGCATTGCAACGTCAATATATAATTCTCTTACGTAATTTCTGCCCAGTTGAAAAGTGATTCCTGTTTCTGATATTTTATCTGCATCAATACTGAATTTTTCCAGTTTTGATTCCAAAAAGTTAAACAGGATTAAGGTATCGTTTAAATTTATAAGTGGTGCATACAGCGGCCGGTTGATAACAAGTTGCTGAAAACGGAGGTCTTCTTCCTTACCATCGAAATATACGCCCCAACGGTTCCTTTGTATATTATCATGGTCTGCAAGAGTTCTGAAGCAGTTGAGGCTGTCATCAGGTTCAAAATAATTGTAATAATTGAGTACCTGATCTTCATACATGTATTGCCTTAAATAATAATGCTCACCGGCATGACCAACAATCACATTGTTTATACTGTTAAACTTTTCAATATTAATAGGGTTTGCCAGCATTAATTTCTCTGAATCAATCATGATTTCATAGGCAGTGGTTTTAGAAATAAAATAAATTTTTCCGTCGAAATCTTTACAAAGCCCAACAGGTTTATTTACCGGGATATTTGTTAGCGTGTCACCCAAAAAACTGACAAGCAACAGCTTTGGTTTTAGAAAACTCTGATTTTCAAAAGCCAGTAGGACAATGTTGTCACCGCTGATCTCATAATCCATAACATGATATGCTTTCCCCGGGATGACCTCTTCGGGTTTTGAAACCGTTATGTCAACAGGGTTAAGGTTAACAGGTTTTGCAGGCAGGTAAATAATCGTAGTATCATCGGAGACAGAAATTCTTGTTTTGACAGTTTTATATGACAAATGACGGATCTCTGCTTCGCAGTTAAAACACGATACTGTGAGGAAGAAATATCCCTGATCATTTGTATAAGCTTTATTTACCTGCCCGTACAAAAAAACTTCAGCATCAGATAAAGGCTTTTTGGTTGCTGAATCTAACACATGACCATTAAGCGTATAGTTTTTTTGAGCATGGCAGAGCAGGACCGAACAAGCCAGAGAAACTAGTAAGACGCTTATGGGTACTGTTGTTTTCATTTCTTCAATTATACGGTTGCAAAACCTGAATTAATTATAAATGATACATCTTATTTATTAAAAAAACTTTTTGTCTCTATAACAACACAGCCGCCGGTAAAATCACCGTAATTTGCAGGTACTCCACCCGTATACACCATCATCTTTCCTATAGCACCCGAAGGTATATGTGCTTGTCCGTCGGCAGCCTTAACACCATCCACAATATAAACAACACTGTTGTCCCTTGAGCCGCGGAAGTATATTTCATCATCTTCATTAACATAAATATCTGAAGACAAATTACTTATTATGGTATTTATGTTGTGACCTCCTGCCAGGTTATCAAGCATATCAGGGCTGACATTGATCACAGGAACAGGTTTTATAAGCGGGTCTTTATATCCGTATATTTCAACGGGTTGCCCGTCAATGATAATGCCTTCCATACTAACATAAGCATCTTCGATAAACGTTATTTCTCCGGGGCTGACTTCAATACCTTCGATAGTGACAGTTTTATACCCCATGTAAGAAATTTTTATTGAATATTTGCCTGAACTGAGTGGCTTCAAAACATAATACCCGTTTAGGTCGGTTTGGCAGCCCACCGTGCTATTACCTGAACTTATGACCACATTTGCTCCCGGCAGGGTTTCCTTGGTTTCATTGTCAAGTAACTTACCTTTAATGACTCCCGTGTTTTGTCCATGGACCTGTGCTACAAGGAACGGGATGAAGGCACAGAATAAAAATAATTTTTTCATAACGTTAAAATTTTTTGGTTAATAATTTTATTTCGTTTCAAGTGGGTTTTATATTGATGAAATTTTAATTTTAGTGTTAAGTTATCAGAAGGAATGAACCTTAATTGAATGAAATCAGAAAGCGGAAAATTAAACAAGTGAACGGCAGTACCTTTTCAGTAAGTGGTCATAACTTGCTTTTTATTTATTATGTATCAGTTTTTTTAAAGTTCGCAAAACCTAATAAGAAATACCATAAATTAGCAAATATTTTTAGTAAATGAATTATGATGTCATTATCATAGGGGCAGGTGCCTCAGGACTGATGTGTGCCGGAACAGCTGCAAGCAGGGGTTTGCATGTTATGTTGCTCGAAAAGATGCCAATGCCTGCCCGTAAGTTACGCATCAGTGGCAAGGGCAGATGTAACATCACCAATATTGCCCCACAATCAGAATTCATGAAACATATCGGCCCTGACACCAGATTTTTGAAATATGCTTTTGCAACATTTTTTTCGAAGGAACTAATACATTTTTTTGAAAGCATAGGTGTTCCGACAATAACAGAACAAGGCGGGCGGGTTTTCCCTGCCAGCGAAAGCGCCCAGGATGTAGTGGATGCCCTGGTGAAATGGGCAAAAAAACAAGGTATAGAGATGATTTGTAAAGAACCTGTAAGTTGTATCACAGTGAATGATAACAAAGCTACAGGAATTATTCTTGCAAACGGCAAACACATCCCTGCTAAAAAAGTAGTGCTTGCCACAGGAGGAGCTTCTTATCCTGCCACAGGTTCTGAAGGTGACGGCTACCGTATGGCTAAAGAACTAGGACATACGATTAAACCTGTTTATCCGGCTTTGGTTCCTTTTGAGACTGACAGTGATATTCCAAAGCGCTTGCAAGGACTTTCGCTGAAAAATGTTCAGGCACATATATGGGTTGAAGGAAGGAAAACAGCATCGGCTTTCGGGGAAATGCTATTTACACATTTCGGCGTTTCGGGGCCTATCATTTTATCTTTAAGCAGAAAAATACAACCCGGGGAAATAAAGCAAAAGAATGTTGAAATTTCAATTGACCTTAAACCTGCCCTAGACCATGAAAAATTAGATGCAAGGCTTTTGCGTGATATGGATGAACACGGGAAAAAAAGTTTCAATTCACTGCTGAAATTATGGCTTCCTTCCAGCATGATTCCCGTTTTTGCAGATAGTACAGGCATTCCATTGGAAAAAACTGGCAACCAGATTTCATCGGCTGAAAGAAAAAAAATACGATTGTTATTAAAAGATTTTCGTTTACGAATAATAAGAACCCGAGGTTTTGCAGAAGCTATAATAACTGCTGGCGGAGTCAGTACCAGTGAAATCAATCCGGTTACCATGGAGTCGAAACTGATTAAAAATCTTTTTTTCTGCGGGGAAGTGATTGACCTCGATGCCGATACCGGCGGTTATAATCTGCAGATAGCATTCTCAACGGGTTACCTTGCAGGAATTTCAATGCAAAAATCATGATTATGAAAAATGTAATCATTATATTTTTGCTTTCAATATGCATAGGGTTATCCGCTCAACAGGTCAATTACAATTACCTTCCCGTAAAAGTCAATGGCAAATATGGCTTCATTGATACTACCGGGAAATACCTTATTAAACCTGAATTTGATTTTCTTGGCAATATGATTGAAGGAAGGGCGCGTGTTAATGTTGGAGGAATACCTGATGATATGGGTTTTATGGAAGGCGGAACTTGGACATTTATTGATTCCCTGGGGAACCCGATAACCGAACCCGTTTATGACATGGTTTATGACTTTTCAGAAAGCCGTGCCAGGGTGATTTATGAAGGGGTATATGGGTTCATTGATGAAAGTGGCAATGAAGTAATTCCTTGTATTTATAACAACATCCTTGATTTTAATAACGGCCTGACACAGTTTCAACAAAACGGTCGCTGGGGCAGCCTTGACAAATACGGAAATGTTGTAATACCGCCGCATTTTATAAGCTCCTATTACTTCAGCGAAGGAAGAGCAGTTGTAGGATACATTTTTAATGAAGGTTATATTGATAAAAAAGGAAACTACATCACTGATAGTAATTTTTTTGATGCAAAAGCATTTAAAGACGGATTGGCCATTGTTATTACGGCTGATTCAGCCCGTTATGGCATGATAGATACTTCGGGAAAAGTTGTTACCCCCTGTAAATACGGATATATAAACGGATTCAGCGAAGGACTCTGTGCCGTAAATATCGGAGGAGTATTTTCATCAGACCTTTATCAGGTACTGGGTGGAAGTTGGGGTTTTATGAATAAATCAGGCAATCTGGCAATACCCGCTGAATATGAAGGTGCAGGATTTTTTTCGGAAGGCCTTTGCGCAGTTAAGAAAAAAGGGAAGTGGGGTTTTATCAACAAAGACAATATGGTCGTGATACCGTTTCAATTCCAGACCGTATTTGAGTTTTCATCGGGAATGGCCCGTATTATAAAATCAGGGAAATACGGATATATTGATAAGACTGGTAAAATAAAAATCGCGCCACAGTATGACTACGCCCTGGATTTTCATAATGGATTTGCTATAGTCAATAAGGGAAGTGTTACCAAAGAATATGAGCCCGACTATGGTAAGCCGGGAAAATGCGGAGTAATAAACACCAGCGGAAGATATATTGTTCCGCTTGAATTTGATGGAATCCGGCACATAGGGAAAAATATATTCAAAGTAATAAAAGGGAAAGGATGGGGATATTATAACTCGAAAGGGCAATGCATATTTGTTGTTACAGAATAGAAGTTCCGGCAAACAAATATTCGACTCCTGATGGAGTCGTTTTTTCTAGTTCAAGGTTTTTTATAAACATTTAACTCCAACGGAGTCAAAGTAAAAGCAAATCTAAAACGGCTACAGAGCAGTCGCATAACTGTATATATTATTTGCTCTGCTTCAGAGGATGGGCAAAAAGTTTTACATCCTGCCCCGTAATCTGTTTGTCACAAAGGATAATAAGTCGTTCCACCACATTCCTTAACTCACGGACATTTCCCGTCCATTGTATCTTTTGTAGTTCTTCGATTGCTGAAGGCTGTACTTTTAGTACCGGAATTCCCTGTGACTGGCAAATTTCTTTCACAAAATGCTCAACAAGTAGAGGGATATCTTCCAACCGTTGGTTCAGAGAAGGCACTTCAATTAAAATCACACTTATACGATGATAAAGATCTTCGCGGAAGGCTTTATTTTTTATCTCCTCATCCATGTTTTTGTTGGTAGCAGCAATCACCCTGACATTGACCGGAATATCTTTTTCGCCACCTACACGGGTAATTTTGTTTTCCTGCAAGGCACGCAAAACTTTTGCCTGAGCTGACAGGCTCATATCACCAATTTCATCCAGAAAAATAGTGCCTCCGTCAGCCTGTTCAAAATCTCCTTTGCGTTGTTTGATAGCAGAAGTAAAGGAGCCTTTCTCATGGCCGAAAAGCTGACTTTCTATCAGTTCGGAAGGTATGGCCGCACAATTCACTTCAATAAAAGGCTTGCCTGAGCGGTTACTTTTTTCGTGCAGCCAGCGTGCCACCAACTCTTTGCCTGTGCCGTTCGCACCGGTTATCAGCACACGGGCATCTGTAGGCGCTACACGGTCTATCATATCTTTAATTTGTTGGATGGCTTTTGATTCACCAACCATTTCCCAAGTTTTACTGATTTTCTTTTTCAGCACTCTGGTTTCTGTCACGAGGCTTGATTTATCCATAGCATTGCGAAGCGTTATCAACAGGCGATTTAAGTCGAGAGGCTTTGCAATATAATCGTAAGCACCAAGCTTAATTGATTCCACTGCAGTTTCTATGGTCCCGTGGCCGGATATCATCACTACCGGAGTATCTGTCTTTTCCATAATGACTTTAAGCACCTCTATCCCATCCATTTTAGGCATTTTGATATCACATAAAATCACATCATATTTTTCCTTTTCAATCTTCTGTATGCCTTCGGTGCCATCAGCCGCATCATCTACCTGAAACTTTTCATACTCAAGTATCTCACGCAAAGTGTTGCGGATACTTTTTTCGTCATCAATTACTAAGATTTTTGCCATTTTATTTTTTGAATTAAGGAAAGTTTATGAGTTATTGTATTAATGTGTTATTACTAAATAAGTTTCTTATATCTAATTCTTTTTGGACCGACATCTCCAAGTCTTTTCTTTTTATTCTCTTCGTATTCAGAATAACTTCCTTCAAAATAATACATTTCCGAATTACCCTCAAATGCTAAGATGTGGGTAGCCACACGGTCGAGAAACCAGCGATCGTGAGAGATGATAACTGCACAACCGGCAAAGTTCTCCAGCGCTTCTTCTAATGCACGAAGTGTGTTCACATCAATATCGTTGGTGGGTTCGTCGAGCAATAATACATTGGCTTCCTGTCGTAAAGTTAATGCCAGATGCAAGCGGTTACGCTCGCCCCCTGAAAGCACGTCGGCTTTTTTGCCTTGATCGGGCCCACTGAAATTGAAGCGTGATACATACGCCCGCGAGTTCATGGTTCTGTTGCCTAATACGATATTTTCATTTCCTTCTGAAATAACTTCCCAAACATTTTTATCAGGGTCTATCTCAACATGAGCCTGATCAACATAGGCTATTTTGACTGTTTCCCCTACTTTGAAAGTTCCAGAATCTGGTTTCTCCAGTCCCATCATCAATCGGAAAAGTGTTGTTTTTCCCGCGCCGTTTGGCCCTATCACTCCCACTATCCCTCCGGGAGGCAGCATAAAATTCAGGTTCTCGAATAAAAGTTTATCACTAAACGCTTTTGACACATTCTGGGCTTCGATAACCACATCTCCCAGCCGTGGTCCATTCGGAATAAATAACTCAAGCTTTTCTTCCTTTTGTTTCACATCTTCGTTCAGTAAACTTTCATAGGCTTTCAACCTTGCTTTTCCCTTGGCATGACGGGCTTTGGGAGCCATTCTTACCCACTCCAGCTCACGCTCCAGAGTCTTGGCACGTTTACTCTCGGCTTTTTCTTCCTGCTGCAATCGTTTTGTTTTCTGCTCCAGCCATGAAGAATAATTTCCTTTCCAGGGAATGCCTTCTCCTCTATCAAGTTCCAGTATCCATCCGGCAACATTGTCGAGAAAATAACGGTCGTGAGTAACAGCAATGACTGTACCTTTATATTGCTGCAAATGATGTTCAAGCCATTCAACAGACTCCGCATCAAGGTGATTGGTGGGTTCATCCAGTAACAAGATATCAGGCTCCGAAAGTAACAAGCGGCACAGAGCAACCCTGCGGCGTTCACCCCCCGAAAGATTTTTTATTATCATATCGCCGTCGGGGCAACGCAAGGCATCCATGGCACGTTCCAGTTTATTGTCTAGCTCCCAAGCCTCATTTTTATCAAGCAATTCGGTGAGTTGGCCCTGACGTTCTATAAGCTTATTCATCTCATCATCCGACATTGGCTCAGCAAACTTATTATTCACTTCTTCGTATTCTTTCAGAAGGTCAACTATCGGCTGTACACCTTCCTGAACTATTTCTTTCACGGTTTTTGTGTTATCGAGTTCTGGTTCCTGCAACAATATTCCAACAGAATAACCGGGAGAAAATACCACTTCTCCATTGAAGGATTTTTCAAGTCCTGCGATGATTTTAAGCAATGTAGATTTCCCGGAACCGTTCAAACCAATGACCCCTATTTTAGCGCCATAGTAAAATGAGAGGTAAATGTCTTTCAGCACCTGCTTGTTAGGAGGGAATACCTTGCTGACATTCACCATGGAAAAGATAATTTTTTTGTCGTCGGACATCTTTCTATTTTTGATTTTTATGAGAAATGCGAAAATAATAAAATAATCTATACATTTTACGATTAAGTACAGGTATCAGGCATGAACCTTATGCCCAATGATACATCTTAAAAATCAGGTTACAGAAACCCGGTATTTACTTTGACAGTTTCTTAAAATCCTCCTCCAGAAATGCATCAGGTTTTTCGGAAGTAATTTTATGCTCGCTGAAATAAAGAGGCTTGCCTTCTTTGGCGGTAATGATAAATTTATAACATGTCGCCCCTAACACCGTGCCCTCCGGCCCAACTTTATGAAGCAACGCCACATTGGAGTAATTTTCTTCAATGGCTTTATCAATTTCCTCAGGTTCAACAATTTTAACGGCGTAAGGATAGTATTTTTTTATTTTTTCCACTGTATTGACATTCACGGCAAGTTCAGATTTTGTAAGCCACAATTCATATTTATTCATTTCAGTAGCATTTTCTTTCACCATCTGTTCAATATCCTTACCGGGATTTTTACTGATATATTTCATATAATAATCAACAAATTTCAGTAAGGCACCAAAGCGATACTCATACGATTCTTCATCCACTTCCGCATAAGCGACAGGCACTATGCACAAATCATGCAGCTTGTTCAGATTTTTGGAAGCATCACCCATGACCAAATTAATAATAGTATAATCATAAGACTGAGATTTTCCAAAACTCGCTTGAGCCACATACAAAAAAGAACTTCTGGTATCGCTCATTTTCTTCTCAAACTCTTCGTAAGAAATAACTTCAAAAGGTGTTATTTTCCAAATCTTTTCCAGACCTTCAGTTGCATAGGCATTAAAAACCGAGAATGGATTGTCTTCCAGAACCACATACGTCTTGCTTTTATTGAAAGCCTCCACATCTTCCTTAGCAGGGGCGGTAAGCTGAGCATTGATGCAATGCGCTGATATGGCAAAAAGAACAGCTAACACAATGATTTTTCTCATAGGATTATTTTTCTTTAAAAACTGAAACAACAATCGTATATTACTATTTTAGTGCCAAAATTATAAAACTAAATCTGACAACAATACAATTTTACCATTGCTTAGTATTTTCATTTAAAAATCGTTGTAACTTTATCATACAATATTTTAAATGTTAAACAGCATTATAAACTGGCTTGAAAATCATACCCTCCCATGCCTGCATAAAACACTACTGGGTTTTGAATGCCCGGGTTGCGGTGCACAAAGAGCTTTTATAGAACTGCTGAAAGGTAACATTATTGAAAGTATAAAAGCATGGCCAGCCCTTTTGCCCGTTATGTTTATGCTCATTTATCTAATTTTATTTTTAATTTTTAAGTTTAAAAAGGGCACTGAAGTTTTGAAAGCCACCTTTATAATTAATGCAATAATTATTACTGCAAATTATTTTTATAACCTAATTTTGCATTTATTATAAACGAACCGCCACAATATTCTATGAGGCTTATTAAAAAAAAACAAATGTTATGGAAATACAACAAACAGAATACAAGAGAACGGTGCTTCGGCAAAAAATGATACCCTACTCTATTACATGTATGGTTTTCGGAATAGTGTCCATAGCCGTTTTATGTTATTTCGGCTGGGTAGCCGCTATTGTGGCTCTGGTCCTGCATAAAAAGGCCATGAAAATATACAATGAAAACCCTCCCGATTATAAAGAAAGTTCATTAAAAATGCTCAAGGCGGGAAAAATATGCGGCATCATCGGGCTTATCGTATCCATAGTTACAACCGTTTTCTACATACTTTATTTTGCTTTTATTTTTTATATTGTTGAGCGACCTGGTTTAATAAATTTTGATTTTTAGCGATGAAAATTCTACCCGTAACCCTTATCCGTGAAGCCGATGTATATACCATAACTCATGAGCCTGTAGTATCCCTTGACCTGATGGAACGCGCCGCAGGAAAGTGTTTTTCATGGCTTATTCAACACTACGGAAAAAATAAAAAATTTAAAATTTTCTGTGGCATTGGCAACAACGGCGGCGATGGACTGGTAATTGCCCGCATGTTGGCAGGAAAAAACATTTACGTTGAAACATACATTGTTCGTTATAGCACAAAATCCTCAGAAGATTTTAATATTAATCTTGAGCGCTTAAAAAAAATTAAAAAGTCAATAATTAATGAGATTAATGATACTATCAACCTTCCCGAAATTGACAAAGATGACATTGTTGTAGATGCCATTTTTGGTTCAGGTCTTTCGAAGCCTGTTAACGAAGGAATTGCATCTGATGCCATAAAACATATTTCAAAGAGCAGAGCACAAATAGTTTCCATTGATATGCCATCAGGATTGTTTGGTGAAGATAACAGTTATAATAATGGAAATATTATTTGTGCAACTCACACCTTAAGTTTTCAGTTTCCTAAACTTGCTTTTCTTTTTTCAGATAATGAAAAATATGTAGGTAATTGGCACATACTTCCTATTGGCCTGCATCCGGATTATATTAATAATGCTAAAGTCAACAATTTTTTAATTGAAAAAGACGACTGCCACCAGTTGATAAAACCTCGGAAGACATTTTCACATAAGGGCACATATGGGCATGCTTTACTGGTTTGCGGCTCATACGGAAAAATGGGAGCTGCTGTTTTGTCTGCCCGTGCCTGCATAAAATCAGGGGCCGGCTTGGTGAGCGCTCATATACCAAAATGCGGATATGAAATCATGCAATCGGCAGCCCCGGAAATCATGTGCAGCACCGACACAAGTGAACAAGTTATCTCTGATATCATTGACCTGAAACCATACAATGCTGTTGGTGCAGGCCCTGGCATCGGCACAGATAAAAAAACGCAGCACGCATTAAAAATACTTATTCAAAACTGCAACTGCCCTATAGTTTTTGATGCCGACGCAATAAATATCCTTGCTGAAAATAAAACATGGCTTTCATTTGTGCCCCAAGGTTCGATATTTACTCCACATCCTAAAGAATTTGAGCGACTGGTTGGGAAAACAAATAATGAGAATGAAAGGCAAAAATTACAAATTGATTTTTCAAAAAAATATGGAGTATATCTTGTGCTGAAAGGAGCATACACATGCATCAGCACTCCCGCAGGCGACTGTTATTTTAATTCTACCGGCAATCCGGGTATGGCAACAGGAGGCAGCGGCGATGTGCTTACCGGAATTATAACCGGTCTGTTAGCACAGGGTTACACTTCATTCGAATCATGTTTAATTGGGGTTTTTGTTCACGGTTTGGCCGGTGATTTTGCCACAAAACGATTTGGCTATGAAGCCACTACAGCTAGTGAGATAATTCATTTTCTGGGGAAAGCCTTCTTAAAACTGCGATAACACTATTTGTCAATAATGTATGTCGCATATCACATATTGAACTAATAAATCAGGTTAGTAAAATTTGGCTTATATCTTTCCTAAGCCGTGGGGTATTTGCTCGCTTTTTCAATTCTTCCGTCAATACAGCTGTATCTCCCCGATAACCTATCGCAGCAACAGAAATGACATCATAATCATCTGATATATTGAAACTATCTCTTGCCATTTCAGAGCTGAAACCTCCCATCTGATGTACATAAATTTTATGTTCCATGGCAGCCATTATAAAACTCATCACTGCCATACCGGTATCATATCGATAAAAAGGGTTTGGTTTTTCATTGTGCGAGAAGTTTTTCCTGGCCAGCACTAACATGAGTGCCGGAGCAGTTTTTGCCCATTCCATGTTAGCATCAACAAGGCAGTTGAAAAGTTTTTCATATTTTATATTTTCAGTTTTAGGACAGTAAATAAAACGCCACGGCTGCTCATTGTATGCCGAAGGCGCCCAACGTGCTGCTTCAAATAAAGGGAACAACAGGTTTTCTTCAATACCTTTATTTGAAAATATTATAGGGCTGTAACGCTGTTTAATCAAATCAAATGTATTCATAAATATTAAAATTAAATTTCTATTATGCTATCATGAACTTTAAACCATTCAATAGTTTTCTTTCGGAATTTCCAGCATGTCATTTTTCTGATGCACTCATCCTTTGCAATCTTGTATGCTGAGATATTCGGGTTACAACATATGGAATACATTATTTTAAATGCTTCAGTTATCGGCAAACGACAGTTATGGAACACAGTATGCGCTGTTGCAGATTCATCATGTTTGCATCGTGTGCAACGTCTTGAATATGGTTTTTTACCTTCACAGTAATTGTCATTTCCGCATTTGCGGCATCTGTAACCGTCTTTCCACTTTTCATCTGTTAAAAATCTAAGGCAATTTTCTTTCGAAGAATAAATATTTTCAAATTTATCAGGTAGTATTCCTTTAAACACCCTTTTCATTGAATTTTTTTACAAAAATATAAAAAAAGTGATACTAAAGCGATATTATTAAAATTTTATTTATCTTTGCAAAAATTTTTTTATGAAAAAAGTATTCATCATTATATTATCTGCATGTGTATTTTTATCATGCGGCAATAGTTCAAACCAAGGTCAGACAATACCTGAAGATATTAAAGTAACTGAAAAAGAACCTGTAAAAAATGAAATTACCGATGTTCCGGTTTCGTCACCAATTTCAATTAATGAAAATGAATTCAAACAGAAAATTCATGATTTCACTAAAAAAGATTGGAAATACCTTGGCGATAAGCCCTGCCTTGTTGATTTTTATGCTGACTGGTGCGCTCCCTGCCGCCGCCTTTCCCCTATACTCGAACAAATTGCATCTGAGTATGCAGGGAAATTATACATTTATAAAATAAATACTGATAAAAACAAGTCCGTTTCATCATACTTTGGTATCAGTAGCATACCAGCGGTGATGCTTTGTCCTATGATGAATCAGCCTCAGATGATGGTGGGGCTGTACCCTAAAGAAGAATATATCAAAGCTATTGCTCAGGTATTGGGAATCCAATAAGATGAATTATTTATTACCGGCTAAGATAAGGACTCATGGCCAGAAGTTATTGGCAAACAGTAATTCTGTATAAATAAAAAAATAAAATAATATCACGTGAAAAATTTAACAAAAGAAACATTTAAAGAAAAAGTTTTCAATTTTGAAACCGAAAAAGAATGGAAATTCAATGGTTCTCTACCCTGTATCATTGATTTTTATGCCGATTGGTGCGGGCCATGTAAAATGGTAGCTCCTGTTCTTGAGGAATTATCTAAAGAGTACACTGGAAAAGTTGATATCTATAAAGTTGATACAGAGGCTGAACAAGAACTCGCATCTGTTTTCGGAATACAGAGCATCCCCAGCATTTTGTTTTGTCCTAAAGATGGCCAGCCGCAAATGATGATGGGGACCATGCCCAAACAAAGTTTCGTTCAGGCTATTAATGAAGTGCTTCTGAATAAGCAAAACTAGATGCAATATTTCATACTTAATTATTAAGGAGAAAAAAGGTATAAGTTTTTTATTCCCCTGATCTGCTTTTTAAATTGTTTTTATACTTGTATCAAACCGTCTTTAATTAACATGATACGGTCTGACATGGCAGCAAACTCTGTATTGTGGGTAACAATGATAAAAGTCTGGTTGAACTTTTCTCTTAGGTTAAAAAACAAATTATGAAGTTCTTTTGCATTTGCCGAATCCAGGTTTCCTGAAGGTTCGTCGGCAAGTATCACGTCGGGACTGTTTATTAATGCACGGGCAACTGCTACACGTTGTTGTTCGCCACCCGACATCTGCGAGGGTTTATGCAACAGTCGGCCGCCCATTCCTAAAAAATCAAGAATATCTTTTGCTTTTCGCTCTGCATCTTTTTTTGAAACCTTTGCAATATATGCCGGTATGCAAACATTTTCCAAAGCCGTGAACTCTGGGAGTAAGTGGTGAAATTGAAAAACAAATCCAATATGGCGGTTGCGAAAAACAGATAATTTTTTTTCACTCATAGAAGACGTATTCATCCTGTTAATTTCCAAAGTTCCTGAGTCGGGGTTATCCAGTGTGCCGATGATGTGTAACAGTGTGGTTTTTCCAGCGCCTGAAGCCCCTGCAATAGCTACAATCTCACCTTTAGAGATAACCATGTTAATACCTTTTAAAACCTTTAATGACCCGTAGCTTTTACAAATATTAATAACTTTTATCATGATGGTTTTTTTTCTTTTTAATAAATCTTTTCACTTGTTGATAATCGAGATAATAAAGAACCTTAACAGAAAGCGAATTTAACTGTTTTTCGTAAAATATTTTTCTGAAGTTTCTGAAATATGATGGAACAATAATCTGGCTGTCTTTAGCAATATTATTCTTATATGTGATGTGCAGGCTGCTGCCCGGAGCAAACTCCCAGTAAAACATCAGGTCAATGTTGAAAGCATTGAAATTAAAATTATATTGCTTGTCTAGTGGCAATAATGGATCCGTTATCAATATGCCGTCATTATCCAATTTATAATGTTGGTCGTACATTCCTTTTGCCCAGTAATGCCTCAACTGCAAACTCAGAGAGAGGTCTTTCTTAAAAACATAACGAGCATTCAACTGATTTTCGACAGTAATTATATCCCTTTTGCCCATGATGATATTTCCTATGTCATCATTGTAAACAAATCCAATATCATTATAGTTTCCCTCATATTTACAGCTTATGTCAAAAGCAAAATTATCTGTAGGCACAATGATGGGGTTCAGTGTTATACCATAATAAATTCCATCTCCGTTTATTTCCTGCCAGTAATCCAGTGTGATGTCAATGGCAAAAGTTTTACGATAGTCCGTTGAAAAAAAAGCATTTGCAAGAAACCAGCGATCCATCACAAAAAACCTTCCTGGAGTCCTGGTTTCGTGAAAGTTATTTACAAATAGTGGACTAAGAGTAAAAGTACCCGTAATACTGAGGTATTTTTTTGTCGTCAAAAAGCCTGTATATTCTATTTGAAATTCTTCAACTCTTTTAGCAAGAAAATTTTCGGTATGATAAATATTCAAAGTATTATAAAAATGACGTAGTCTCCAGAAAGGCTCATAAATATTGTATTTAAAAGTAGCTCCCGTGGTAGTTATGTTGTTTTGAAGCACCAGGCCCATATCGTTGGCATCATAGGTATGGTTCATCTCGTTGCGGTAAACTGAGAACTGAAAGCGTCCGCTAATCTTATTAAAAGAAACATCATATTTATATCCCAGATTATTTTTATAATTAAGGTTTTCGGAACTATCAACATAAAACTTCTGGCTGAGTGCAGCGGAAGCTGCAATTTGGAATATATTTTTTCTGTCGTTTAAGTTAAAGCCCAGAAGCGAAACATTAGCATCATCATATTTTCTGCTTCTGATGACATTGGTATTCACAAAATAAATTTTTGAATTGTTCTTTAAAATCTGGTCGAACACAAAAATGTTATAATTGGTTAACGGCTCGGTAAGTATTTTCCGCTTATTTCCCAAAGAATCTTTTACTGTTGCATAAGTGTTATTGGTTATGGCATTAAACACCCCAATGGCTGTCCCGTTTTTGTTACGCCCTGAAATTTTTATGGCATTCAGCAGTTTTGCCTGTCCGGGATTTTTATATATAAACTCATCATCCTGCAAAGAGTCTTCCACAGAATAATGTCCCTGCGGCTCCCGGCCAATGCGCCGGGTATAAAACAGATCGCCAAGCGTAAACAAGTCAATGGCTTCGGTAAAAAAGGGGCGGTGTTCTTCATACACCGTTTCGAAAGCAGAGATATTTTTTACCTGATAATCCGATTGCACCTGGCTGAAATCGGGCAGCAGCGTCACATCTATAGTAAAACACTCACTGATGCCATATTTTAAATCAAGCCCACCGGAAAAAGAATAGGAAAAATTATTTTGTCCTTTGATATTATATGGGTAATGGTCTGCGTACAGTGAAATGAAAGGTGTTATTGATAATCTTAGCGGTGCTTTCACCCCAGTAATGCCGCGAAGTTTTCCCCACTGAAGCAAACAATTGCCTGAACTTTTCACTTCCAGAGCCCATTTATCCATCTCTCTATGGCGGCGAATACCCCTGAATATCTGCAAACCCCAAACTTGATCATCGAGCTTGGGAAAACGTAAAGCAGAATAATTTATCTTCATCTCACACGCCCACCCCCAATCGTGAATTTTTACTGCACTATGCCATACACCGCTATATGTTTCGTCGTTTTTCCGGTAATCAAGTTGCACCCCCGATGCCCAGACCATGAAAGTATAAGCATCCGTCTGCATATTGTAGGTATCGAATTCCACACCGAATTTATCGGCATTCAGGTCATCATCGTCGCGGTTCCCAAGTTCTTTTAATATGCTATCGGGGGCCGTATCGTACATCCTGGCAGCAATATATACAGCTTCATCATCATAAGCAATTCTTACAACAGTTTTTTGGGAAGCAGCTATGTTATAAATAGGTTCATACTGGTAGAAATCACCCACGGAATCACACAATGCCCAGCAGGTATCTGTCAGCAAACCGTCAATTTTAGGAGGTTGGCTAATACGAGTTGCAAATGCAGTTTTTTGCTGCGAAAAAAGTTCAACAGGTATGCATATCAAGACAAATATGATTAACAGAATATGCAAACATTTTTTCATCAACACAAAAATAATGTTTTACTTTTAACATTTTCAGATAATATTCATATGCAATATTTATCAGGTGCAGAGTTAAATTGGTTTTTTTTATAATTTTGACTGTATAAATACTTTAGAAATGAATCTACACGAATATCAGGCTAAAGAATTATTAAAAAAATACAACGTGAAAGTCCCGGAGGGTTTGGTTGCCAACTCACCGGAAGAAGCCAAGAATGTTGCAAAACTTATCTATACCAAAACAGGCTCCGAAAAATTTGCTGTAAAAGCGCAAATACATGCCGGAGGCCGTGGCAAAGGAGGGGGCGTAAAAATTGCTTCAAATTTTACGGAAGTTTATGATTATACAACACAGATTATAGGAATGCAGCTTATAACACCTCAAACCAAAGCTGAAGGGAAAAAAGTCAACAAAGTACTGATTGAACAAAATATTTATTATCCAGGGCCAGGCCAGATACAGGAATTCTATGTCAGCATTTTACTGAACCGGCAAAGCGGAAGAAATATTGTGATGTATTCACCACGGGGTGGTATGGATATTGAAAAGGTTGCTGAGGAAACACCTGATCAAATCTTCATAGAAGAGATACATCCTTCTTTGGGCATACAATCTTTCCAATGCCGTAGAATTGCTTTTAATCTTGGATTATCGGGGGAAGCTTACAAAAACATGTTACCGTTCATTAAATGCCTTTACAATGCCTATATAGGTTATGATCTTTCCTTATTAGAAATCAACCCTGTTATAAAAGCTTCCGACGACAAAATATTTGCCGCCGATGCCAAAATGGTTGCAGATAATAATGCACTATTTCGTCATTGTGTCATTGCAAATATGCGCGACTTCACCGAAGAAAACCCAACCGAAGTAGAAGCAGGAAAATATGGGTTGAATTTCATCAAACTTGATGGTAATGTAGGCTGCATGGTAAATGGTGCCGGGCTAGCCATGGCTACTATGGATATCATTAAACTCTCGGGCGGCTCTCCTGCCAATTTTCTTGATGTAGGAGGTTCTGCCGATGCCCGGCGAGTTGAAGAAGCTTTCCGTATCATACTTTCCGACACTAATGTCAAGGCCATTCTCGTCAACATCTTTGGAGGTATCGTCAGGTGCGACCGCGTAGCCAATGGCATAGTGGATGCCTATAAAAGTATTGGTGAAATAAAAGTGCCTATCATTGTGCGGCTGCAAGGCACCAACGCTAAAGAAGCCAAAGACATCATCGACAAATCAGGACTGAAAGTGTTTTCAGCCATACAACTACAGGAAGCAGCTGATTTGGTAAATAAGGTGTTGAAGAATTAAGCCTTAGTCTTTTGTTATCGAATTTTTTATTCGACTGCGCTGCAGTCGATGTGACTTGCAATAATCTTATGCTTCTCTTCTGACTCCGTAGGAGTCAAATATTTATAAAAACACTGAACCAGAATACTTACGACTCCTTCAGGAGTCGAACATATACCTTAAGCATAAAAAAGATTCTAATCCAGCTTCACATACACCGAGTTCTGGCTCTTAAACTCTGCAACTATTTCTTTCATCTTTTTAACAATCTGCATATTGTCATGCTGGTAAAGCAGTTTTTCAAGTTCATCCAGTTGGTTTGAAATAGTTTTATAATCGCTTTCCGAAACACGAGCTATCATGATCTGAGGATGATAAGTTGGAAGAGTATTTTCTTTGTCGTTGAGCAGTTCTTCATACAGCTTTTCTCCGGGGCGCAGGCCGGTATATTTTATCTGGATGTCCTTCCCAAGTTCAAGCCGAGAGAGTTTTATCATCTTTTTCGCCAAATCAAGTATCTTCACCGATTTGCCCATATCAAAAATGTATATTTCACCACCCTCTCCCATAGCTCCTGCTTCCAGCACTAATTGGCAGGCTTCGGGGATTGTCATGAAGTAGCGCGTAACCTCTGCGTGGGTGATAGTAACAGGTCCACCTTTTTCAATTTGCTCACGGAACAAGGGTATTACCGAGCCGTTGGATCCCAGTACATTGCCAAAACGCGTAGTGATAAATCGAGTAGAGTTTTTACTATTGAGCGACTGGGTGTAAATTTCTGCAATACGCTTGGTGGCGCCCATCACACTGGTAGGATTCACTGCTTTATCGGTGGAGACCATCACAAATTTTTCTGTCTTAAATTCGATAGCTAAATCTGCTATTATCCTTGTTCCTAAAACATTTGTAAAAACTGCTTCCACCGGGTTGTTCTCCATCATCGGAACGTGTTTGTATGCTGCAGCATGATAAATAATTTGCGGCAAAAAGGCCTCCATAATTTTGCGCATCCGCACCTTATGGTTGACATCGCAGATAATGATTTCAAAATTTACATTCGGAAATTTTTCATTCAGTTCCAGCTCCAGGTGGTATAATGGCGATTCGGCCTGGTCAATCAGGATGATTTGTTTTGGCGAAAAACGGGCAAGCTGCCTTACAATTTCGCTGCCTATAGAGCCAGCAGCACCGGTAACCAAAATACATCTATCCAGCAGTTCCTTTTGCACTTTGTTCTCATCCAAACGAATTTCATCCCGTTCGAGCAAATCTTCAATATTGATTTTTTTAATTTGCTTAAAGCTCAGTTCGCCGTTTATCCATTTGCTTACCGGGGGCACATTCAGCACTTTGGTGTTATAAGTAAGACAGGTTTCAATAATCTCCTGTTTTTTTGCCGGCTTAATGTTTTGAATTGAAATAATCAGATGCTCTATGGCATTGTTTTCAAGGAGTTTTTCAAGTTTATCGGGGCCGTATATCGGGACGTCTTCTATCTTTAGTCCGATTTTTTTAGGATCATCATCAATAAAACCGAGCACTTTGTATTTTGTACCTGCATCACGGTCGAGTGAACGCTTGGAAATAAGCCCGCTTTCGCCTGCACCATAAATCAACACGTTTGTCTTTTTACTCGAAGGATTGTTCATTTCCATGTAAGTAATTTTCACTAATATACGGAAAGCCGACAATGCCAAAGTGGTGGTGATAAAGTCAATGATAATTATTGAATAAGGAATAAAGTTGATGCCATTTATCAGGAAAAAAGTTGTTAGGTCGGTTAAAACGAAAATTATACTTCCTACAGTTGTAACGGTCACTATTCTTACTGCATCTTTTGTACTGGTGTATAATATTATTCCGGCGTAGGTACGGGCAATGAAAAACGAAACAGCCCGAATAGCTACAACAAAAATCAACACTTTGGGCAGGGCATTGGCATCTTTTTCGGGAAGCTCGAAATTAAAGCGCAGCATATACGCTAACACCACCGATGCCGCACATATCAGCAGGTCTATAAGAAAAATCAGCCAGCGGGGTAAATTAAGCCGTGAGGATATCATAATTCATTTTGTATACCGGCATCAAAGATAAAACAAAATTGTATCTTTTATACCATCTGATTGATAGCTTGTAATCGTTTTTTAAACATGATTTATTTATGTTTTTATCACAGGTTTATTTTTTTATTCATACTTTTGACTATTCGATAACATTTAACACAATATTAATCAAATTATCCACTTAATAAAAAATAATACTAATGAAAAGTACAGCATTATGCAAGATTCATGAGGCAGCCGGAGCCAAAATGGTAGAATTCGCCGGTTTTTACATGCCCATTCAGTATGAAGGTTTAATGGTTGAACACGAAAATGTCCGTAAGGCATTGGGAGTTTTTGATGTTTCACACATGGGGGAATTTTGGGTGGAAGGGCCCAAAGCACTTGATTTTATTCAGTATGTTACTTCCAATGATGCATCAAAATTGATTGATGGAAAAGTTCAATATTCCTGTTTCCCCAACGGGCAGGGCGGAATAGTCGATGACTTGCTCGTTTACCGCTTCGGACCCGAAAAATTTCTGCTCGTAGTCAATGCTGCCAACATTGACAAAGACTGGGCATGGGTAAACAAAAACAATCCTTTCGGAGCTAAACTCACCAATGCCTCTGACGAAACTTCCCAACTTGCCATTCAGGGGCCGCTAGCACTAAAAGCCATGCAGAAACTCACCGATACCACTGTCACTGATATGGAATATTACACTTTCAAAGTATTGAAGTTTGCAGGAATTGATAATGTTCTTTTCTCTACCACAGGTTACACCGGTTCAGGCGGCTGCGAGATTTATTTTCCAAACCAGTATGCCGAAGTGATGTGGAATGCTGTGATGGAAGCCGGAAAAGAATTCGGCATAAAACCCATAGGCCTTGCTGCCCGAGATACCCTGCGCCTTGAGATGGGCTTCTGCCTCTATGGCAACGATATCAACGACACCACCTCTCCTATTGAAGCCGGGCTGGGCTGGATTACAAAATTTACCGATGAAAAGAATTTTATTGATAAAGAATATAACCTCAAACTTAAAACTGAAGGCGTTAGCCGTAAGTTTATCGGTTTTGAAATGATTGACCGTGGAATTCCCCGCCAGCATTATGAAATATGCGATGCAGAAGGAAATATTATAGGGGAAGTAACATCCGGCACCATGGGCCCGTCGGTACAAAAAGGCGTTGGAATGGGTTATGTTAAAACCGCCTTTGCAAAAGCTGATACCGAAATTTTTATAAAAATCCGGGAAAAACTGCTGAAAGCAAAAGTTGTTAAACTACCTTTCTACAAAGGGTAAAATTCTTACACTTTAAAAGAGGCTGCTTCATAAACTGGCAGCCTCTTTTTTTAAGCACTCCCTTTCTCCTTATTTCTCTTTTTAAGGAAATAACTTAAAATAAAAAGCATTCCCACGACCATAAAAGGTATAGTGGTTGTGATGATTATCACCAGGCTGGTTCCCAGGGAATGATTCATATTATAATTACCCATAAAAATAAAGGGAGTAAATCCTGCCCCAAGCATAATAAAAGCTACACCTCCATGTAATTCATACCTCCATGCAAAAACCAACATGAGTATCAGAACAAATGATGGAATAAGATGCATCGCTAATGCTTTAATCTGCTGCATACCGCTCAGGCCAGAATCAAAAACATCCAGTGCAAACATGCTTACAAATAAAATAGCAACAATACATAGTATTCGTGGCAACCAATGGATGATTCTTACAGATTTTTTCATTTTACCAGACAAAAAAGTTAATTACATTATTTTATTATAGAAAAGTTTAGAAATAAAACTACTCACAATACAAATATAATATTAAAATTGATACCATTTAAAAATTCAAACAAACATAATAATCAGATTTACAATTTGTTGATGAAATTACAATAAATTTTTTTAAATTTTAGTACTTTGTATTGCATAGTACTATTTTTTGCATTATCTTTGTCGCGAAATGTATTCAAATCATAATTCTTAAATAAAAAATGTTCAATAATCAATGTTCAATGCTCAATGTGGAAATAAACAGACTTAAGACTGCAGACTGTGAACTGCAGACTGCCGACTATTGACTGTTAAATATTAACTGTTGACTGTTAACTGCAGACTGCCGACTGAATAAATGAAAAAACTCAAATTATAAATAAAAAAATGGATATCGAAAATTCAAAAGCACAAATGCGAAAAGGGATACTCGAGTATTGCATACTTTCCATAGTGGCCGAAAAAGATGTATATGCTTCGGATATTATTGAGCGCATGAAGGAAGCTCACCTGATTGTTGTAGAAGGCACATTATACCCTCTGATGACACGCTTGAAAAATGACGGCCTGTTAAGCTACCGCTGGGAAGAATCGAAATCGGGACCACCGCGTAAATATTATACACTGACCGAAAGCGGGAAGGAATTTCTTGAAAGCCTTGACGAGAGCTGGAAAGAACTTGTTAACTCCGTAAAACTGATAACCAAAAAAAATAAATAAACTTAAAATACAAACATTATGAATAAAACAATTTCAATTAACATCGGTGGTTTGTTCTTTCAGATTGATGAAGAAGCTTATAAACTGCTTGAGAATTATCTCAATTCTCTGAAAAAGCATTTTGAGAACACCGAAGGCAAAGAGGAGATCCTTCAGGACATTGAAAGCCGGATTTCAGAAATCTTCCAAAGTAAAATTGAAAAAGGGCAGGCACTCATTTTACCTGCTGATGTGGAAGAAGCTATTAAAATTCTCGGGAAACCGGATGATATAGGTGATTCAGAAGATCAGAAAGAGAATAAGAAAGAAAAGTCCACTAATTTCAAAAAACGCCTTTACCGTGATGAAGATGACAAAGTGCTGGGCGGAGTATGCTCGGGTTTGGGCCATTACCTGAACATTGACCCGGTGTGGTTCAGGATATTTTTTATTGTAGCATTATTTATTTTCGGCTCCAGTGCACTGATATATCTTATACTCTGGATAATTATCCCGAAAGCCACCACTACCGAAGAAAAGCTAAACATGAAAGGCGAGCCGATGACTATTTCTGAAATACAGGAAAATATTGAAAACGAATTTCAGGATTTGAAATCGCGCTTTAAAGAAATGAAAAACGATGCCTCCCATCATTCCCGAAGAGAATTTCATGAGATGAAGCGTAAAATGCGCCGCACAAAAAAAGAGGAAGCCTATTCCCGACGTCTGCGCCGTATGGCAGCGGAAATAAGCAAACCTCAAACAGTGAAAACGCCATCAACTGGTTTTGGCAGCGTTTTTGGCGAAATACTCTATTATTTTCTGAGGGCGCTATTGATTTTTGTCGGAATAGTGCTGCTGATTATCGGCATTGTGCTAACACTAGGTCTGGTGCTCTCAATGACCGCATCCGACACTGTCCTGTTTTTCACCAAATGGGGCATCACATCGATATCTCTGCCTGCTCTTTCTGGTTTTTTCTTTGAAAACACCTGGCAGGAACAAATGGCTGTTCTGTCACTCATAATGCTGATAGGCGTACCCTTACTGATGATGATAATCAACAGCATTCGCCTGATATTGGGGTATAAGAAACGCATACGTTTCCTGTCCGCATCAGCATCCCTGCTATGGCTTTGCGGACTGATACTCGGCATCATACTTTCCATAAAGATCATTGGAAGCTTCAGCGAAAAAACATACAGCAAAAAGGAAATTACGCTGCCGCAGAATTTTAAAATGCTTACAGTTGGCGTAAGTCATAAAATACTTAACGAAGATGTGCTACCGTTTGATGATGACTTTATGAGAAGCGAAGAACATGAGCGTTTTATTTTTAAAAATTGTTTCCTCGCAGGCACCCGCGAACATCCATTCATCTATGGTTTCCCAAGATTAAAAATAGCCCCTTCAAAATCGGGAGAATACAAACTGACGGTTTTACGATATGCCAAAGGCGAAAGTATAAATCAGGCATTTGAAAGAGCCGGGCGGATTATTTACAATGTAACAGTAGCTGATTCCACAATATCCCTTGACAATTATTTTATGCTGCCTGAAAAAAGCAAATGGCGCAACCAGAATATCCGCCTGATACTGGAAGTGCCCGAAGGCAAATCAGTATTTCTTAATGATGATTTAAGGAAACTGGTTTACGACAGCGACAATCAGGATTACAGCTGGGACTTCAGCATGACGGGAAAGAAAATGTATATGGTTGATGGCAGGCTAACCAGCGATGTTGTGGTCGTAACAGATACGGTAAAAATCATCAAATAATTTGCAGTAAATTGCGAAAAAATCACAAATTATTCGCAGTCCACTGCGAATAAAATTAAAAATGGCTGGACATTTTGGATAATGTACGTCGGATAAATTCATGAATTTATCCGACATACACATTGAAAACCTCCCCTTTACACCACCATTTTTTTTGATTTGTATTCTTCTGCCATTTTTAATACCAACTCTACCTTTTCCTGTTCCGAAAGGGTACTATCAGAAAGAATTTTTTGTGGTGAATAGGTTCTCACAAAATCCATAATGACGGCCTGCACGGCAAAAGCCTGTTTTTCCATGCGGGAAGCTTTATAGGCTTTTTCGTGAGGCATACCTAATATGAACTCCCTGAATTTTATTCCTGTCCTGTCCCAAAACCTGATAAGAAAATCAGGGAAGCTGCTTTGATAATAATCGTACTCATGGGTGATTTCATGAGCAATCGTGCCCAGCCATGCCGGGTCATCGGTATTTGCATAAGCATCGGGGTTGAGCCTGATACGATTCACTCCCCAGGTTTCGGCTTTGTTATTTTTACGGGTATCAAAACGAAAAACTAAAGTTTTCAACCTTTCTTCCGATAGGCCGATCAGCTCTGAATAAAACATAACTAAAGGCTTTTTGAGTCTTCCGTTGTTGCCGATCATCCATTCTGCAATCATACTTATTTGTGAATTATTGTCGGGGTGACTGACAATGCTCAGCAATGCGCGCAGTCACCCCGACAATATCACTTTTCAATTCTTATCCTTGCATCAACAGCAACTACTTTTTCGGCATTGCCGAGCAAGGGGTTGAAGTCTAATTCCTGTATTTCGGGAGCTACCTCCAGCAAGGCTGATAAGCGCAAAATAATATCTACCAGCATATCCTGGTTGATGCCTCTTTGTCCGCGCACGCCTTCAATGATTTTATAGCTTTTCAAGCTTGTAATCATCTTCTTTGCTTCTTCTTTCCCTACAGGAGACAAGCCCGCCGAAACATCCTTGAGCACTTCGATGAATATGCCGCCCAGTCCGAACAAGATCATATGCCCGAATTTCGGCTCGTATTTGGCGCCGACAAAAAGTTCCGTGCCGCTGAGCATAGGCTGTATCAGTATAGCTGTGGTGTCTTTGATTTTTTTCATGCGTTCAAATTCTTTCTCAACGGCTTCAACATTTTTTACGTTAAGCACCACACCACCCACATCTGATTTATGAACCGGACCAACCACTTTCATCACCACGGGAAATCCTAACTTCTGTGCTTCGACCATAGCAGATTCTTTGGTTGTTACCACAGCTTCTCCGGCACGCGGAATTCCTGCAGCATCCATCAATGACTGAATCTCAGCCGGTGATATATAGCCGTTATTTGCGTTATCAATAACTGAACGGATCTTCGCTGTATCGGTCTTTGGTAAAGAGGGTTCGATATCATAAGGTTTGCCTGCGTGATATACTTTTGCAAGCGCTTTTGCAAGCGCCACTTCTTCGGGAAAATTGATTCGCCCTTTTGCAATGAAGTCATTGACCTCTTCACTTGCCGTCAGTGTAGAAGGCAGTACCGGATAGATCGGTTTCTTAGCCGTCTTCATTTTTGCATGGAGTATATTGTACACATCAAAAATCCGAAACAAGCCGGGTGTGCCGAAAATAACCACCATAGCATCTATTTCATCAAATTTCTGGTCAACATAATCAATAATGATTCCCAACTGTTCTGCTGTGCCGGTAGCCAGAAAGTCAATGGGGTTGGCCACCGAAGAGCCGGGAAACAGTTTGGCCAGCAGTTCTTCACTTTCCGGCGATTCAATATGAGGAATTTCCAGCCCGCTGTTTGACAATGCATCGGTGCACATCACTGCCGGGCCGCCTGCGTGGGTGATAATGGCAATGCGTTTACCTTTTAGTTCGGGATGCATGAAAACTGATGCCACGCTTATCAGTTCTTCTCTGCCATGGCACCTGACAATTCCTGCTTTGCTTAAAGGTGCATCCACGGCCACGTCAGAGCTGGCCAGCGCTCCGGTATGCGACGAAGCTGCACGGCTGCCGGCATCGGAAGAACCAGCCTTAATAGCAGCAATACGACAACCTTTGTTTATCAGCGAAGAAGCATGTTGTAAAAGTTTCTTCGGATTCTTGATGTTTTCTATGTAAAGCAATTTTACTTTTGAACTTGTTTCGGGGTCAAAAGTATTATCAAGGTATTCGAGAATTTCTTCAACTCCAAGCTGAGCACTGTTACCTACAGAAAACACATTCGCGAATGTCAGTCCGTTTGGGATTCCGGCTTCCATTATAAAGCAGGCAGTAGCTCCAGAGCCCGAAATGAAATCACAGCCTTTAGCATCCAGTTTCGGAATGGGATAGGTAAAGATGCTGTGGTGTGCCGGAGTCAGAATGCCGGTGCAGTTGGGGCCGATAAGACAGCCATTGACACTGTTGATGACATCTACCACTTTTTTCTCAAGCAGTGCGCCATCTTTGCTTTCTTCGCTGAAGCCGGCAGAGAGAATAATAAATGCTTTGGTCCCTTTCTGCCTTGCAAGTACTTCAATAGCTTCAGGAATGAACTTTGCAGCAATGGCTATCACAGCCAGGTCAACCTGCGGCAGGTCGGCAGCGTTCTGGTATGCAGTGATACCCTGCACTTCAGATTCTTTGAGGTTAGTAACATATAGCTTTCCTTTGTAATTTCCGTCAATAATGTTTTTTAGTATTTTACCCCCAGGTTTGTTAATGTCATTAGAACCGCCAATAATTACTATACTTTCCGGATTAAATAATTTTTCGTTTATCATAGCTGAAATTCATTAAAAAGATTGCTAAGATAAAAAAACCTATTCAAAATAAAGCTTGTCGGATACAAAATTTATTTTTTATTACTTTTGTAAACTTTAGTAACTTAAATTACTAAACCAATGACAGCTATTAAAAAAAAGAAAAAGAAAAAAATTAAATATAAAAAATTTGAGTTTAAGCTTTCGGAGAAGCAAAAACGAATAATTGATAAATTTTGTCATGCAAAAAAAACCAGTCCCAATAAAATGATAAAATCTGCCATCAAGGATTATATCAGTAAGTTTGCCGACTCCCTGCCTGAAGAGGATTACATCAGTGAAAATCAGCTACAATTATTTGATGTTGAAGAAGATAACGAAATTTATCAGCAAACTGAAAAAGAACAGGAATTTAAAGGCACATTGTTCTGACAAAATGTCTTAATCAAACTGCTTGGCAAACATATTGCTATGTCGGAGATAAAAAAATATCAAAGTAACACAAGCTATGAAAAAGAAGGGGAATATGCAAACGAAAGAAGAAAAATCCAAGGAAGATACTCCCATTGACAAAGAAGAAAACGCTGAAATCACAGAACAGGAACAAACAGATGGCACAGAGTCTGATAAAGACGCTATAATCTCAGAGCAAAAAAACAGGATTGCAGAATTAAATAACAAATACCTCTATCTTTTTGCTGAATTTGAGAATTATCGCAAACGCACCTCAAAAGAAAGGCTGGACTTGATAAAGACGGCCTCATCAGAAGTTATATTTTCTATGCTCCCTGTTCTTGATGATTTTGAAAGAGCCATCAGCGCCTGTCCCGGAGACGAATCTATGAAAAGTCTGAAAGACGGCTTGATTCTCATCTACGAAAAATACAAAACAGTACTTGCCAAATTCGGGCTGGAAGAAATCAAATCCCAGGGAGAAGTATTCAACACAGATATTCATGAAGCTGTTGCCCATGTTCCGGTTGAGAGTGAAGAACAGAAAGGAAAAATAATTGATGTAACCGAAAAAGGTTATTACCTTAATGGAGTAGTGCTGCGCTATGCAAAAGTAGTAGTTGCCGGTTAATACAAAATTTATGACAAAACGTGATTATTATGAAATTCTCGGTGTTGACCGGAACTGCACCGAAGCAGAACTTAAAAAGGCATACCGTCAGTTGGCGTTGAAATATCACCCGGATAAAAACCCCGGCAACAAGGAAGCCGAAGAAAAATTCAAGGAAGCTGCCGAAGCTTATGATATTCTTAGCAATCCTGAAAAACGGAGCCGATATGACCGTTTTGGCCATGACGGTATGAACGGCGCTTCCGGCTTTGGTGGCGGGATGAGTATGGAAGATATTTTTAGCCACTTCGGTGATATTTTCGGAGGGGCTTTTAGTTCCTTTGGAGGTTTTGGAGGGTCTTCATCACACCGGCGCAAAGTGAATTATGGCAGCAATTTGCGTATCAAGCTGAAGCTGACACTGGAGGAAATAGCAACAGGCATAGAAAAAAAAGTCAATGTCAACAAATACGTTACCTGCACTGAGTGTAAAGGCAGTGGCGCCAAAAACGGCAGCTCATACAAAACCTGCCCGACATGTAACGGCAGAGGCCATGTTGTGAGTATCACCAACACTTTTCTCGGACAAATGCAAACCACCTCCACATGCCCTGCCTGCGGTGGTGAAGGACAGACAATAACCGAAAAATGCACATCCTGTTTCGGCAATGGCATCATCAAAGGCGATGAGATTATCAGTATAAAAATCCCTGCCGGTGTCGCTGAAGGTATGCAACTTTCTGTAAGCGGTAAAGGCAATGCTGCTGCCAGAGGCGGGCATCCCGGCGACCTGATAGTGCTTATTGAAGAGATTGAGCACCCTGAACTGCAACGTGATGGCAACAACCTGCTTTACACACAGTATATCAGCTTCCCCGAAGCCGTGCTGGGCACCACCGTGGACATACCAACACTGGAAGGCAAAGCCCGCATCAAGATTGAACCGGGGACTCAGTCGGGGAAAATCCTGAAACTCAAAGGGAAGGGCTTACCGTCTCTGAATTCATACGGGCGTGGAGACTTGCTGGTGGGCATCAGCGTTTGGACACCACAGCACCTCTCCAAAGAAGAAAAAAATACTATCGCAAAAATGGCGGAATCCGAAAATATGAAGCCACAACCGAATGCCAAGGATAAAAGTTTTTTTGAAAAAATGAGAGAGTTTTTTCAGTAATCAGTGAATAGTTATCAGTAATCAGTGAAGGAAAAGAGTTGTTTTTACTAGAAACAAAAAATATCACAAAGAGGTATGCCAATCATCTGGCGTTGAAAGAGGTTTCCATCAGCGTGCCCGAACAGTGCATTTTTGGATTGCTTGGGCCCAATGGTGCCGGCAAAACAACATTGATACGCATCATAAATCTTATTTCTGTTGCTGACAGCGGAGAGGTGCTGCTCAATGGCGACAAGATACGGAGGGCCGATGTTGAAAGGATCGGATACCTCCCTGAAGAACGTGGCCTGTATAAAAAAATGAAAGTGGGCGAACAAGCCCTGTATCTTGCACAACTGAAAGGCTTATCGTATCATGATGCCATAAGAAAACTGAAATACTGGTTTGAAAAATTTGAATTGCTCCCTTGGTGGAACCGTAAAGTTGAGGAACTCTCCAAAGGGATGCAGCAAAAAGTGCAATTTATCATCACCGTGCTTCACGAACCTAAACTTTTGATTTTTGACGAACCATTCAGCGGCTTTGACCCCATTAATGCCTCACTCATAAAAGAAGAAATTATACATCTGAAAGAAAATGGCGCTACCATTATTTTTTCAACACATAATATGTCTTCGGTGGAAGAACTTTGTGATAACATTGCACTAATTAATAAATCAAACAAAATACTTGAAGGCCGGGTCAAAGACATTAAACATTCTTACAAAAGTAATGTTTACCATATTGAATTAACTGATTATACAGACCAGCTTAAAGAATCCCTGAACCACGACTTCGAAGTGATTGAGGAATTGCACGAGGATGGAGTACTGAAAGCACAAATAAAAATTCCGAACAGCAAGAGCACAAACGAAATGATTAAAGCTCTGATGCAATATGGCAATGTTCATTCCATTCAGGAAATTATCCCAACCATGAATGACATTTTTATTAGCAAAGTAAGTTCAGACAAATTAACATATAATGATGCCCGTGGCATAACAGAATAAACTCATGAAAAAAACACTCATCATCATAAGGCGTGAATACCTGTCGCGGGTAAAAAAAAGGTCATTTGTGGTGATGACTATACTCGGACCTTTGCTTCTGGCGGCTATGATGATTGTCCCGTATTATATCGCTAAAATTGACAGCGAACAGAAAACAATTAATGTGGTGGATGAAACCGGGCTTTTTTACAATCTTAAAGACAACGCCACCATTAAGTTTAATTATATCTACTCTGATATCAGTTCTGCAAAAAAGAATTTTAATGCCAGTGGTGCCGCAGGTTTGTTGTATATCAAAAGAACCTCCCATATCCTTCCCGAAAACGCCGAACTTTTTTACACCAGCAAACAGCCGGGAAATACTGTGGTTACATACATACAGAGCCAGATGGAATACGAACTAAAAAAACACAAACTTGAAGCGGAAGGTATTGATATCGCAATTATCAACAAGGTGAAAGCGGATGTCAATATTCGTATGGAAAGCATCAGTACAGGCAAGGTCAGCAATTCCGTTATCAATACTTTTTTGGGTATTTTTCTGGGTTTCATCATCTACTTTGCCATTTTTATGTATGGTTCGCAAGTAATGCGCGGAGTGATAGAAGAAAAAACCAGCCGCATTGTGGAAATTATTGTTTCCTCTGTAAAACCTTTTCAACTGCTGATAGGAAAAATAACGGGGATTGCGCTGGTGGGGCTTACGCAATTTTTGCTTTGGGTGATTCTTACCTTATGCATAGTAACTGTATTTCAGGCTACTGTAGGGCTCAGCAAAACAAGTATTTCCACAGGAACTGAATTTGTTAAGCACGACAACACATTAATTCCCGAAAAAGCAGACATAAAACCCTTGGAGCAAGGGGAGAATAAAATAATCTCTTCCGTATTTAAAGACCTGGCAAATTATGACTTTGCAGCCATTATAGCCCTGTTCTTTTTTTATTTTCTTTTCGGATATTTGTTGTATGCAGCATTGTTTGCCGCTGTTGGCTCGGCGGTGGACAGCGAAGCCGACACCCAGCAATTTATGCTACCCATCACCATTCCGCTTATTCTCGCATTTATCATGGCGCAGTCAATCATTGAAAACCCGCAGGGTTCCATCTCATTCTGGTTTTCCATCATTCCGCTCACCTCCCCCATCGTCATGATGATGAAACTGCCTTTCGGAGTGCCCGTTTACGAGCTCATACTTTCGATGGCGACGCTTGTACTGGGATTTTTTGGAGTGGTATGGCTGGCAGCAAAAATCTACCGCACAGGGATTTTGATGTACGGGAAGAAGGTGAATTACCGGGAGCTGTGGAAGTGGCTTAAATATTAGAGAGTTAGAGGTTAGGGGTTGGATGTTGGATGTTAGAAGTTGGGAGTTTGAGGCTTGGGGCTTGGAATTTGAGATTTGAAATTTTGAATTTAAAGTTTAAAGTTTGAGTTTATGAAAAAAACAGTCGGTATTTACTCCATATTGCTTGGATTTGCTGTACTTGCCATGTGGGGGTTTTTGATTATACAGGGTGATATTGAGGAAGGCCTAATCGAGATGGGGTTTCATTTGTATGCTGAATTTATAATGGCAGTTATTTTGATTGTCAGCGGCTTTATGATGTTGGGAAAACGGCCTCTCAGTGTTGAGACCAATATGACCGGTCACGCGATAGTTGTTTACTCCGTTCTGAATGCGGCAGGTTATTACGGACAAAGAGGAGAATGGAGTATGGTGGTGTTTTTTATTGTTCTTTTCCTATTGTCAGTTGCTGCCATAACTGCTAACACTTATCTTCTAAAAAAATTGTCAACATAAAAGAAAAGTATTTCACTTATATTAAAAGGCATCTCAGTAAAACATCTGTAACTCTGGCTTTATCATTATTATTCCCGTTAGTGGTATTGGCACAATGCAATACTGTTGACCAAAGCCAGTTGAATTAAAACGGTGGCACCAGTGCTCGTAATCTCAATAAATATACTTTATGGCAGGATTTTACTGCGGGAATAACAGGTACACTTTGCCAGATTGATATGGGGTTTTTTAATGCCATGAATGGAACAGGTATATTGAATATATTTGAAGGTACCGGGACCGGAGGAACATTATTATATACGCAAACTGTAACGGTATCCGGTAACGGGAATTTCTTTCAGGCATTTTCAGTTTCTGCACCCGTTATTGCAGGCCTGGTATATACATTTCAATTCATTCCCATTCAGGGCGGCGGGCTCCCCGACCCTTACGGTGTGCAGATAGAAAATCCCGGCACATGTCCGGGCGGCGAAATGAGGATCACGGATCCGTCAGGCACCTATCCTACCGGCTTCGATATGGTTTTTAAGACTTACGTATCTGTTACCACACAAACTTCTTTCTAAGCACCGTCTTCAAATTCCACTGTGATTTTCCCCAACCCGTTTTCATCAAAAACAACTTTGAAAACAACAAAAAATCTAACCGATGCCTCTTTGTTAATCTTCAACACACTTGGCCAGTAGGTTGAAAGAATAATCAATATTAACAACAACGAAATAAGCATCAATCATGAGAATTTAAGTGAAGGCATATATTTTATTCGTTTAACGCAAAACAGCAAAATAGTATTTGCCGGGAAATTATTTGTTGGCACTAATTACTGATTGATAATAATCCTAATGTTTTGAGCATAAAAAAACCCGGATAATTCCGGGCTTTTCAATAATAAATTATTAACCTTGAACCTTAAAGAACGAAAAGTTTTTTTGTAACAGAACTTTTCGTGGCAGATATATGAATGAAACAAACACCAGCTTTCAGTTTACTAACATCGAAATTTATATTGTGGCTGCCTGCTTCCAGAATGCCATTTTGCAGCATCATGATGCTGCGGCCTGTAATATCCAACACTTCAATTTTTACAAATTCATCATCCGACAGGGTGAAACTTAAATTTGTCAAACCCATTGTCGGATTTGGGTACAATGCTGTCACTTCCGGCTCTGTCACATCAATTATTCCTGCGGGCTCACACGATAACCACACACGGTTTAGCAAAGGCGAGCCCGTTTGAGGTAAAAAATCTGGGCTTGTCAGAGTGAAAGGGCCGTTGACCATCAACTCCGTATTTTCACTTAAAGTATCATTGCATTTGGCAGGATTGAGAAACCAATTGACAATATTCATGGTTACTCCCGTGCCAGCAACAAATTCACTGCCGCTGATTCCTGCAATAAAAGTATATTGCATATCCAACTGATTCAGTAATGCCAGGGAATCGGTTGTTGCACCTTCTATTTTCAAGCCGTCTTTATAACCGGCAAATAGTGAATGGTATATTTTTATTGCCGTGGAACGCCTTAAATGCAATGCGCTTTTGTAATTTGTGTTTATTAAAGTTGATTTTGTAACCTTAGGGCCAAACATGCTGAAATTACTGAAAACCGCTTTTGTCAGGGGCTGATTGACAGAACTGTTTGCATCGTTGTCTGATTCAAAGCCGTTTGAACCCGAACCCGGGTCGGCAATATCAGGGTCACGTAATGCCACACCAAACTGAAGCATGCCGCTGTAACCGTTGTCGGTGTCAAAGTCATCATCCCATGTTCTGTAAGAAACAAGATGCCTGCAATTCACATTGCCTCCAAACCATTCATAAGCATCGTCGCCGCAATAAGAAACCTGAATGTAATCAACAACTGTTTTACTCCCAACACCACCAAAGGTAAGGCCGTTGATTTCCTTATCCTGCACAAAAGGTACGCCGGGAAATTCAATGCGTATATATTTAAGCACACCCGAACTATCGTCAACAACAGGGCTGGCACCCCCTCCGTAAACTGAACCCGGCCCACCTTCAATAACTGAAGTTCCACCGGGAATATTTAATACCGACCTCCCGCACAGAATTATACCTCCCCAGTCGCCATAATCCCTATTGCCAACATCTTCATTGGATGTAAAAACGATGGGTTGTGAAGATGTGCCTTCGGCTATCAGCTTTGAACCCCGTTCAATAATCAAAGCACCTTTGTTGGTGTAATCGCCACGAATAACTGTACCCGGCTGTATCGTCAGCGTAGCATTGTTTTTAACATAAATCCACCCGTTCAACAGGTATGTGTTGTTGTTGGTCCATGTTGTATTTGTTTTAATGGTGTCAACACTGTTTACTGTTACATTTGTTGCCGGATATACTGTGTTTTGAGGGTCCCAGTTGCACCAGCCGCTTGTCCAGTCAGTACTTCCAAAGGCACCAAAATAATTAACGTGTTCGAAAAAAGGGTCGTTAATTGTTTGTGCCCTTAATGTGTAAATTGTCATTAACAAAATGACTACAATCATAATTTTCTTTTTCATAATTCTTTTTTTTTATTTGATACAAAATTATTACAAGATGAACCATCCCCTGTTAAGCTACTATTAAGGTTTTTATAAGATTAGGTTAAGTAAAAATAAAAGCGCAATGGAACTAATCATTCCGAAACAATCAGAAGCTGACACTTATACCCAGAGAATAATACCTTCCTGTTTTATACAAACGGGTGGTTTGTTCATGTAAAACCGTTTTGTCAGGAGTGCCATCACCATCCGTATCTTTTTGATATTCTTCTGTTTGCACCAGCCTATGTTTCTGATTGAGAATATCGTTGATGCCGAATTTAATATTTACATGTTTTCCTAAAGATTTAGATACAGAAAAATCAAGAATATTTCTTGGCATTTCGTATGTGTGAGGGTCGTTCACATTCCCGACATAAATTATTCTTTTACCAATTACATTGTATAACAAACTGACTCCAAGTCCAAGGGTATCATTTTGATAATAAATGCCAAGGTTGACTATAAAAGGCGACTGACCCTGCATGGCACGCTTTCTTTCACGTGCAAAAACATCATCGGTTGTAACTTCGCTTTTAATTAATGACGCGTTCAATACCAGTGTAAAATCTTTAAAGTGCCTTAAAAAGTTCTTCTTTCCTGCCAGATTAGCAAATGACTTTCTCATATCCAGCTCTGCCCCGAAACTATATGAGCTAACGGCATTGACAAATGTATAATCCCATCCGGAGCCCGCGGAATACATTGTTGCTTCAACGGGATTTTTAAATTTCTTATAGAAAGCACCTATTGTGAGAATTTCTGATAATGAAGGATAATATTCATAACGGAATTCAACATTATGGATGTAAGCACTTTTCAGACTTGGGTTCCCTTTGTAATAAGCTTTCAGCTCATAAACATAGAAATTAAAAGGGGCTACTTCCCTGAATTCAGGGTGATTGATAGTTTGTCCGTAGGCAAAACGGATAATATTTTTTTCGTTGATATTGTAGGACAAGTTGGCGGATGGAAAAAAATTGATGGTATCATTTTTAACACTGACCGGCGACTCCTCACTTCCCGAACTTAATGTGAAATGATACTTCTCCATCCTCAGGCCTGCATACAAATTAAACCTTTGAAGAAAGGGAATCTTAAATCCCAGGTAAGCTGCAAGAATATCATTACCGGCATTGTACTTATCTAGCGAGTTGGTTTGCTCATCAATTTTTATTCCTGTTGTAGCATTGATATTGGTATCCGCAAAAATTTCAGCAATAGACATGTAAGGAATTTCCCAGTTAAATGATGATGTTTTTGCAATTGCGAAACCAAGCAGGCGGGCGTCAAACTTACGTGATTTATATTCATAGAAAAGCCCGGCTTTTATTTCCGGATGAAATTTTCCAAAATGAAATTTTTGTTCAAAATTAAGTGTCGCCGTCAGTAGGTGTTCTCTTGTGTCCATAAATATTCTTCCGTTTTGGTCGGAGTTGGCAGCAAAATTGATATTTACACCATACATATTATAATAAGGGCTTTCAGAATCTTCGTTTAGTACTGAAGTGATACGCCTGATGTCGGGCTGATTTTTTCTGGCATAAGAATATCCAATGGTCCAGTCCATTTTTGAAATATCGTTCTTAAGCGGGTGCTTCCCACCAAGCTGCCCGGAATATATTGTACGCGCTGAATAATCAAGTTCATACGATTTAATGGTCATGCCGCCGTAATTGTCCCTGCCATCCGTCAGTGTGGTTTTTGAAGCGCCTATCTGGTTAAACAGATTTCGCAATTCGAGGGTATGCCCTTTCTCCGTTTTGAAAGACCAATTTACAAGGGCATTAATTTTTGATGTATTCGTATATTGATTGTCATTAAAATAATAGGCCGTATCGCTTACTTCATTTATCCTGTCGAACGCAAGATAATTGGCCCTGAAAAGTTCACGGGATGAATAAGAGTCAGAATAATTTATTGCCGTAATATTCCCAAAAGTGGATTTTCCGGCTTTAAATTTTTTCGCTAATGTTAACGATGCTTTATTATCATTTATTGCTTTTCTCTCGTGAGGTTCCCATATTTTATTTAGCATGCGGCCTACTTCCGTGCGAAATAATTTACCCTCCGCATCACGAGGGATTTCGTTCAGGTTGTAATCCGGAAAATTTTCGGGCAATGCCCTTGTGCCGTCATCAAAGCCGAGAGCATCCCATTTCCCGCCTTCATATTCATAAAAAGTTTTAAAGGTTGTGCCTCCCAGGAAAGATGTTCCATAAGAAACAGTGATATTATCCTTTTCAGGAATATTTTTGGTATAAATCTGCAGTGCTGCTCCGGCAAAATCTCCGGGGAGTTCCGGTGCAGGAGTTTTATATACCATTATGTTGTCTATCAACGAACTGGGAATCAGGTCAAATGAAAACGCTTTCACATCCGACTCCAAGCTGGGCGTGGATGCATTATTAAGCCATACCGTATTATATCGTTCATTCAGACCCCGCACTACAATGAAGCGGTTACTTAATATTGTAATGCCGGGAATACGCCTTACTACTTCGGCTGCATCCTTGTCTTGAGATTTGCTTATCTGCTGGCTTGAGATACCGCTGACAACAATATCAGAAAATTTAATGGAGCTTATCATGGAAATTTCACTGTCGTGGCGGCGCGTTCCAATGACAGTAACTCCCGTAATCTCAGTATTCACCTCCTCCAAATCCACATCTACACGTGTTTGTTTCCCTTTTTCCACTTTTACATTCGGGACAAGCTGTTTTTTATAAGAAATATATGATATGATAATATTGTATAAGCCAGGTTTTAAGGGGCCTATTTTATAATTTCCCTCCAGGTCGGAACTCACGCCGATAGTTGTTCCCTCAATCATTACAGTGACACCAACAATAGTTTCTTTTGTTTTAATATCTCTGATTGTTCCTGTAATGGTTTCGTTTTGAGAGAAAACATGCAAAGAAGCAGTAAAGAAAATAATTGTAAGAATAATGTTTTTTAAAATAGAATTCATCGCTTTCTGATAATTTGTGTCATTAAGTATTCAAGTTGGTGTACTTTATATTTGAAAAAAAACCTTCCATAATTAATTATCGTGATAATTTTTCTCTTTTATTTTCTCACCTTTTCCGTTCCACATAATCCAGATACCGGTTTTCATTCCATTGTTGTAATGCATTTCATATCGCTTCACTCCATTATCATCCCATATATACCACATGCCGTTTTTCTTGCCCGATACATAATTGGCTTCAGCCATTTTCACACCCTGTTCATTCCATTCGCACCATAAACCATTTTTAATACCTTCCGAATAATTTCTCATTTCCTTTTTATTTCCATTTTCATAGTAGCTCAAATATTCTCCGTCAATTTTTCCATTTACAACAGATGTTTCGGATTTAATATTTCCATTTTCATAATATTCCTTATAAATACCGGTGTAAAGCGTCAGGCAATAGTAAAGGCTGTCTTTATATACTATTTCCTGTGTGTAAGCATAAAAACTGAAGGTCGTGAGAATAATAGTCAGTAATTTCTTCATTACTTAAAATTTAAAAATATTATACAAATAGCTACAAGGAAAACAACAGAGTATTATACCTGTTATCAAAAAATATGATGGCTGTCTTTGCAGATTAATTCGGTCTTATTTCGATTTTTAAATGAACATCATTGCCCGGATTGCAAACAACATTTTTAAGTTCATTAACTGAATAAGAAATGTAACTAACTTTAAATGTATATGTGCCGGGGTCTACATTTTGAAATAAGAAGTTACCATCCAGGTCTGTATAAACCTTCAATCCTGATTCTTCAATCATGACCAGCACTCCTGCAAGGCTTTCTCCCGTTTGCTTGTCAAGAACTTTGCCGCTGACATTAGCTTTCTGAATGTTTTTTGAGGGATTGTTTTCGGTAAATCCGAATGCATTTGACATAATAAGACTCATTGCAAATGCAATACATGTCATCATAAATTTTTTCATAATTATTTTGGTTTTTTTCACGGTACAAAATAACTACGTCATTGTTACCCGAATATTAATTGCGGATTAAGTTTATATTAATAATTGAGCCCAAATTCCGCATTAAGAATTTTCTAATGTGTAGCATTAGGAATAAATAAGTATAATTAACTGTTTTTAAATAATTTATAATGTAAATTTTTAATACGGAATCGACAAAGTAAATGTAATCCCAGCATTTAAAAATTGCCAGGAACATTTACTAAGTCGGGGTTACCCAGATTCAGCGCACAATCCTGCGCGCTACTCAATAGTTCACTACGTTTCTATTGCGTAATCTGGGTTGAGTTATTCTCCAAAAAATTTTATTAATATGACATACCTTGAAGTACTGAAAACAAAACAAGAATTGCCTGAGAACTTGATATTTATAAAAAACTTAACATTAACTTAATATAAGCTTAGCAATAACATAACCTGTTTTTTTTATCTGTAAAGTTCTTGCTATGTAATTTTGTAATGAAAAAATTTTATACACTTCACAATTAAATTTATTATGGGATTCTCAAAAATAATCAGCTATCTTACACCAAAAGAAAAAAAATTCTTCCCGATGTTTGAAGAAGCGGCTGAAAATTTAGTAAAAGGGGCAACATTGCTTAACAAGTACTTTCTCATTTCAGATAAAACTGAGAAAGAAAAAATTATCTATGCCATTAAAGAACATGAAAACATTGGTGACAATTTCACTCACAAGCTCTATGACGAATTAAATAAAACTTTTATCACTCCCTTCGACAGGGAAGACATCTACAAATTAAACGGTTCTCTTGACGATGTTATGGATATGATAAACAGCTTTGGGCAGAAAGTTCGTAATCATCCCCCTAAAACGGAACCACAATGTTTTCTTGTTATGAGCGAACTTATTCTTCAGGCAACACGAGAAATAAAAAACGCCGTCGTTGAGTTAAAAAACTTAAAAAATCCAAAAAAAATCATGGATGCCTGCATACGCCTGAACGAAATAGAAAATCAGGCTGATGAGGTATATCACTTAGCTCTGTCTGACCTTTTTCAGCATGAAAAAGATGCCATCGAGCTTATTAAGATTAAAGAGATGCTCAACTCGCTGGAAAAAGCTACGGATATGGCAGAAGATGTCAGTGATGTGATAAAAGGAATTATTGTTAAAGCAAATTAAAAACTACTATTATGGATATTTGGACTATAGTCATTATCGGGGTGATACTTGCACTTGGGTTTGATTTTCTGAATGGGATGAACGATGCAGCCAACTCCATTGCAACAATCGTTTCCACCAAGGTGCTCTCGCCCTTCGTCGCTGTACTTTGGGCAGCCTTTTTCAATTTTGCGGCTTTCTTTATTTTCAAAACCCATGTAGCAACAACTATAGGTAAAAACATTGTATCTCCCGAAGTTATTACACCGTTGTTTATTCTTGCAGCGCTTATAGGAGCTATAATCTGGGTATTTATATGTACACGTTTCGGACTACCTATAAGTGTTTCGCACTCACTTATAGGAGGACTAATTGGACCAGGACTGGTTGTTGGCGGAACAGGTGTTCTTGTAGCATCAGGAATTTTTAAAGTAGCACTTTTCATTGTTTTGTCACCCTTGATTGGAATGCTTCTCAGTTATATAATTATGGTAATAACTTTGTGGGCATGCAGAAAGGTAACGCCAAAAAAAGTGGATAGGGTTTTCAGGGTAATGCAGTTATTTTCGTCGGCAGTATTTAGCCTTGGACATGGCAGCAACGATGCACAAAAAACTATGGGAGTAATTACCTTACTTTTATTCAGTGCAGGATTTTTTGGCGACACGTATCCTGAAAGCATTCCAACATGGGTGATGTTATCTTGTTACAGCGTTATAGCTCTTGGCACTATTACCGGTGGATGGAAGGTGATTAAAACTCTGGGCGTAGGGCTTACAGACCTCAGGCCTGTTCATGGTTTTGCAGCTGAAACAGCCGGGGCCATAAGTGTAATCGGGTCTTCTTTATTTGGGATACCCGTTAGCACCACACATACAATAACGGGGTCAATAATGGGTGTGGGAATGACAAGGCGCCTTTCAGCAGTGAGATGGAGTGTCGGGAAAAATATTGTTATCGCATGGGTGTTAACTATTCCGGCCACCATGCTTGTTGCTATGGGTACTTATTATTTTTTAATGCTGATATTCCCGAATGGGTTGACTCATTAAACCCGGCTATCTTTCAATTAAAATTTTATGCCTGCTATCAGCAAAATAGCAACTACAGATAATAATATACCAATAAAATTAACGGCTGAAAATTTTTCTTTAAAGAAAAAGTATCCAATAAGTGCTGCTACAATAACTATACTTGCATTAAATACAGGCACAAAAACAGAAACATCAAAAAAACTCAGGCCCACAAGAAAAAAGTATGTAGAAAACCAGTTTAGTAAACCAAGAGCAATGCCCGCAGACATACTTCGTATATTGAGTTTGTTTTTCTTTCCAAATAATTGTATTAATAATATCGTCAGACAAATTAGCAACGAAACCCCAAAAGCGACCGTCAGAAAATCTGTAAAATCATCTGTAATATACAATTCCTGTGAAATATTAAAAACACTATCGTTCAGCCCGTTGCCGAGAAAAAGTAAAAAAGGCAAGATTGCATATTTTAACCTGACTTTCTGAGAAGAAGTTTTTTTCAACGTAAGGTAAAAAGCAAGCAAGGCCAGCAAAATACCTGAGATTCTCATCCACCCTGCCGTTTCGTTAAAAAAAACAAAACCTGTCAGTACGGGTATCACTACAGACATTTTCCCCGAAACACTGGTAATAGCCACACCTACTTTCTCAACCGACACAGCATAAACAAAAAAAGTAGCGACAAGTAAAATTCCTGATAATAAAGACAAACTGATCCAGGGTTTTGAAATAACAACAGAAGCTGTCAGCAAATCGGAAGCAGAGAAATAGCCGAAAATAAATGCCACCAGATAATTCACCGTCAATGCTTGAACCATATTTATCCGGAAACGTTCAAAAAATTTGAACATTACAAAAATGGCAGATGAAGTGATTATGGATAATAACAAATAAACCATAACAGAAATTTAATTCTGCAAAAGTATATCAATGATTGATTTTCATGAGAAATAATATGATTTTAAAATTATTCAACAATTTTGTTTCAGCACATGACGGGTTTTTCATAATTTTGTATCATTATTCAGGCTGAACATAATTTTAATATGACAAATAATGATATAATTGACGAGCTGACTCAGGGGGAATACAAGTATGGCTTTTATACGGATGTTGAAATGGATACAGCTCCGAAAGGACTCAATGAAGACATCATACGTTTCATTTCAAAAAAGAAAAATGAGCCTGAATTTATGCTTGAATTCCGGTTGAAAGCATTCCGAAAATGGCTCACGATGAAAGAGCCCACCTGGGCACACCTGACTTATCCTCCGATAGATTATCAGGACATTATTTATTATGCTGCTCCAAAATCTACCAAAAAGGCAGGCAGCCTTGATGAAGTTGACCCCGAACTGCTGAAGACTTTTGAAAAACTCGGAATTCCGCTTAACGAACAAAAAATTCTGGCCGGAGTAGCTGTTGATGCAGTCATTGACAGTGTCTCCGTTAAAACTACTTATCAGAAAGTGCTGGAAGAAAAGGGAATTATTTTTTGTTCAATAACAGAAGCCATACAAAATCATCCCGAGCTGGTTAAAAAATATCTTGGCTCTGTTGTTCCTTATGGGGATAATTATTTTGCCGCACTCAACTCCGCCGTTTTCACTGACGGCTCATTTTGTTATATTCCCCGTGGAATCCGCTGCCCTATTGAACTTTCAACGTATTTCCGAATAAATGCTGCTAATACCGGCCAGTTTGAACGCACACTGCTTATTGCCGATGAAGGGGCTTATGTGAGTTATATGGAAGGCTGCACTGCTCCTCAGCGCGACGAAAACCAACTTCATGCTGCTGTAGTTGAAATTATTGCCATGGAAGATGCCGAAGTAAAATATTCAACAGTGCAAAACTGGTACCCCGGCGATAAAAACGGACTGGGAGGTATTTATAATTTTGTCACCAAGCGAGGCCTTTGCAAAGGCAACAACTCAAAAATATCGTGGACACAGGTTGAGACAGGCTCTTCCATCACATGGAAATACCCAAGCTGCATCCTGCGTGGCGATAACTCTGTCGGCGAGTTTTATTCCGTGGCAGTAACAAACAATTATCAGCAGGCCGACACCGGAAGCAAAATGATACATATTGGGAAAAACACCCGCAGCACCATCATCTCGAAAGGTATTTCAGCTGGAAAAAGTAACAACAGCTACCGCGGGCTGGTAAGAGTGAACAAGGGTGCAGTTCATGCACGTAATTTTTCGCAGTGCGACTCGCTTTTAATGGGCAATAAATGCGGAGCACATACCTACCCTTACATAAAAGTGGATAATAAATCCGCAATCGTTGAACACGAAGCAACAACATCAAAAATTTCGGATGACCAGCTTTTTTATTGTAAACAACGCGGTATAGACCAGGAAAGTGCTATCAACTTAATAGTAAATGGTTACGCCAAAGAAGTTCTTAACAAGCTTCCCATGGAGTTTGCCGTTGAAGCTCAGAAATTACTATCCATCAGCATGGAAGGCAGCATAGGCTAAAAAGCTCTATGCCAATAAAACAGGGCTTTATAAGCTTCTGAATGAAAGCCCAAACAGCTTGTTTACCATCAAATAAAATGAAAACAATGATGATAATAGTATCTGCATATTTGCTTCCAGAGCTTATTACTGGATTCAGTTGTGAGCCACATTTGATACAGAAAAGAGCGGATTATCCGTTTTCAGTTTGACATTTATTGCAAATCATATTGTGTGATTTTTTATAACGCTACATCAAATATCAAGCGAAGTCAATAATTAATGCAACTTTTTTCTTTGAAAAGGCGATTTGCCAAGCAAAAGCCCGGCAAGAGTTATAAATATGCCCACAATTTTCAGTACAGTAAACTTTTCCTGAAAAATTATGTATGACAATAAAGCTGTAAATATTGGTATTAAATATGTAAACAAAGTTGCTTTGGTTACACCCACTTTTTTGGTGCCTACCATAAACAGAAAATAAGCCATGGAAGAAGCAAAAACAGCCAATGCCAAAAGGTTAAGCAGAAGATCGGTATTGTAAGGTATGGTAGTTAAATCTTCATAATCTATAAGTAATACTAAGGGTAAAAAATAAAAAATCCCGACAATATTCTGATATGTTATCAGTGAGTAAGGATTATATTTTTCAAGCAGTCGTTGCAGCAAAACACTATAGCCCATCACACTGCAAACAGCAATACACATATACATCAGGCCGAGAGGAGAAGCAGCAAGTGTAAGGTCCTGATTGAGCACTACCATCAGCACACCTAAAAATGATATCAGGATACCCAGGAAATTATTAGACATCAGGGGTTCTTTCGCTAAAAAATACATTGAAAAGGGCACAAAAAGAGGGATGGTAGAAATCATGATAGCCGCAACTGTAGGAGAAACGAGCTGTATGCCATAACTCTCCCCCAGAAAATACATGAAGGGCTGAAAAAAAGAAAGGAATAAAATGACAGGTATGTCTTTTCTGTGAGGCTTCTGTAATTTTTTCATTACCAGAGTTATCACAATTAAAAAAATAGAAGATATTATCAGGCGGAGAAAAACGGTAGTCAGCGGATTAAGATATACGTATACTTTTTTTATCCAGATATACGAAAAGCTCCAGAATACCATAGATAAAACTAGTGCCAAATAAATCAGGGCGGTATTTTTTTTCATATATAGCAGCAAAAGTAGCTAAAGTAAAATAATGAGGGAACAAAATGTTTTACACGAAATCAATTTATGTATTTTTACAAAAAAATTCCCATGCCGGAAAGCAGAGATAAAAAACTTCCGCCCTTATTTATTATTCAAGCTACCTTTGCTTTCAGAAACTTCCTAAAACGCATTGTTCGGAATATGCTCCCTGCCGGTTTTGTGTTGCTTGAAGAGATTTCAGCCGTATGGAAAGTAAAGTGTATTGCTTTGGCAGCACAACTGGATATTGCAGGCTGTCTGCAAAAAGGGCCTTTGACATCAGTTGAACTTGCTTCCATGACCAACACCAACGCTGAAACTTTATACCGTATGCTCAGGGCGCTTGCAGGAGACGGAATATTTAAAGAACTTCCCGGGAAAAGATTTAAAAACACAGGCCTGTCAAAAGCCATGCTTGATAAAAAAAACACCGTCAGATATTTCGTAATGCATCATCTGGGGGAGACCAACTGGCAGGTAGTCGGAGACCTGATGCACTGCATAAAAACCGGCGAAAATGCCATAACTTATAAATACAACACCGACCCTTTCAGCTTCCTAAGAAGCAAGCCTGAAGAAAGCAACAACTTTAACAAAGCCATGACCGAAACTGCAGAGCTTTCTGGCAACATACTTGTCAACTCTTATCCTTTCGGGAAATACAAAAATATTGTAGATATCGGAGGCGGACAAGGGCACCTGCTGTCGCAAATACTGCTAAAACATGTAATGGCAAAAGGAACACTTTTCGACAGGCCCGAAGTGGTTCACAATCTTTCTCCTGACTCACCAATAAAAAAAGTTCAGGAAAGGATTGCCATTACAGGCGGCGACTTCTTTAACGATAAACTTCCCGAAGGTGATTTATTTATTATGAAAAACATTATCCATGATTGGGATGATGACAGGTCAATTACATTATTAAAACATACTGCTTCTTTTATGCAGACCGGCAACCGTTTGCTTCTGATTGAAACCATTATAAAGCCCGACAACAAGCCTTCGTTCGGTAAATACCTTGACATACAGATGATGATAATCACCAGAGGTGGCCGGGAAAGAACACTGCATGAATACAAAACACTGATAGAGAAATCAGGTTTGAATTTTGTCCGTGTTATACATAATGCCACCCCTTTCAGCATTATTGAAATCGAAAATAGACCTTAATTAAATAATAATTTTTAATTTTGCCACAAAATAACTGATATGGACTTTAAGGAAATTCTCTCCGTTTCGGGCAAACCCGGCTTATATAAAATCATAGCTCACACAAAAAACGGACTCATCGTAGAGTCGCTTACTGACAAAAAAAGAATTCCGGTTTATACTACCGACAGAATAAGCAACCTCGAAGATATAAGCATTTTCACCACCGACAAAGAAAAGCCTCTTGTTGAAATTTTAAAGCTTATTTATGAAAAAGAAAATGGTGAAAAATCTTTAGACCACAAATCAGAAGATAAGAAACTTAAAGAATATTTTGAACAGATCTTACCCGATTATGATAAGGACAGGGTTTATGCTTCGGATATCCGTAAAGTCTTTAACTGGTATAATCAGCTTATCGGAAACAAGATGCTTGACTTTACTGAAAAACAAGATGAAGCTAAACCTGAAGAAAAAGCAGAAGATATAAAACCTGAAACTGAAGGAGCTGAAGAAGGCAAAAAGCAGGATAAAGCTAAAAAAGAAACTCCTGCTACAGAAGAATAATGCAGCACGGTTTTTTTATCCGCACAACATGAAAAAATATATCAACGACCTGACCGTATGCGCTAACAAAAAACTCAACCCTCAGTATTTCATTTTAAGCCTTACCTCAAAATATCCTTTACCGGAAATGCTTCCCGGGCAGTTTGTTGAAGTTAAAATAAATAACAATCACGATGTTTTTCTACGTCGGCCTATTTCGATACATCAGGTGGATTACGAAAAAAATATTTTGTATTTGCTTATTAAAGTTGTTGGAAAAGGCACACAAACTTTATCAAAATTAAAAGCCGGTGATACTTTAAACATTATATATCCTCTGGGCAATACATTTACTTATGAGGGCGTAAAAAAAGCACTTCTTGCCGGAGGCGGTTGCGGTATTGCCCCCATGCTTTATCTGGCAGCTTTTCTGCACAAAAACAATATCGAAACTGACATTCTTTTAGGTGGGAGAACATCTGAAGATATATTAGAAGAAGAAGAATTTGAAAAATACGGTAAAGTTTTCGTTGCTACTGATGACGGCAGTCTGGGAGAAAAAGGATTTCTTACAAAACACAGCGTTTTTGAAAATTTATCATCCTATGACCGTCTTTATTGCTGTGGTCCCACCCCTATGATGAAAGTCATGGCCGGTATTGCAACAGAAAAAAACATAGATTGTGAAGTTTCCCTTGAAAACCTTATGGCTTGCGGCATAGGCGCCTGCCTTTGCTGTGTAACTGCTACCACAGAAGGCCATAAATGCGTATGCACCGAAGGTCCGGTGTTTAACACAAAACAACTTATATGGTAGAACTGGGTGTAAATATCGGTAATTTATTTTTTAAAAACCCGGTACTGACAGCTTCCGGGACTTTTGGCTACGGTAGCGAGTTTGAAGATTTTATGGACATCAGCCGACTGGGTGGTATTATTGTAAAAGGCACAACGTTTGAACCCCGTCAAGGCAATGCATATCCACGGATGGCTGAAACAGCTTCAGGAATGCTAAATGCTGTAGGACTTCAAAATAAAGGTGTAGATGCATTTATCAATGAGATTTATCCAAAAATAAAACATTACGATACCAACATTATCGTGAATGTTTCGGGTTCCAAGCTGGAAGATTACATTAGTGTTGCTGAAAAACTAAACGACTTTGACAAAATCCCCGCCATTGAATTGAACATCTCCTGCCCCAATGTTAAAGAAGGAGGTATGGCCTTCGGGACTTCGTGTTCTTCAGCAACAGAGGTAACTTTGGCTGTGCGCAAGGCATATAAAAAAACGCTCATCGTAAAGTTGTCGCCTAATGTTACCAACATCGCTGAGATAGCCCTTGCCGTGGAAGCTGCCGGTGCTGACGGCGTTTCTTTAATCAACACTTTATTGGGAATGGCCATAAATGCCGAAACACAAAGACCAAAACTTTCAACAGTAACAGGAGGTTTGTCAGGGCCGTGCATAAAGCCGGTGGCTTTGCGTATGGTTTGGCAGGTTTTTAAAGTTGTAAAAATCCCCGTCATCGGACTGGGAGGTATCATGAATGCTAACGATGCCATTGAGTTTATGCTTGCAGGTGCAACAGCGATACAAGTTGGTACAGCAAATTTTATTGAGCCTGACATAAGCGCTAAAATAGTGGAAGGTATTGACGAATATTGCAAGCGGCACAATGTCTCATCGGTAAAAAGCCTGACAGGCGGACTGAAATGTTAACAGCAATATTTTTTTCAAAAATGCTGTGAACCATGAAAATTCTCTTAATCAACCCACCACGCTCTCCCGAAAATAAAATTCTGGAGTACGCTCCTGAAGAAGCCAAGCACTTTGTCCATAAAAAACTTATTGGTCCTCCACTTGGACTGCTGACTGTTGCCGCAGCTTTAAAAGATTTTGATGTGATGCTGATTGACATGAAAGGCGAATACGATTTGATACCAGATACGCCACCATTAGCAGAACTCACACATAAATATATTGAAGAATTTCAGCCCGATATTGTCGGAGTAACATTTATTGCATCAGAGTTTCCTTATGGTATGGAGTTATTCCGTGAAGCAAAAAAATATAATTCAAAAATCCTTACTGTTGCCGGCGGGCTGCACACGGTGCTATCCCTAGAAGATTTTACCTGCTCCGAAGTTGACTTGGTGTGCCCGGGGCAATCGGCTGCTATGTTCAGGGAAGTAGTGATTGCACATTCACAGCATAAAAGTTTTGAATACATTGATGGACTTTATATCAATGAAAATAACATACTTAGGCTGACAAGGCCCATACACAAAACCTTCAACGCCTCTCGTGAAGATTTTATCATGCCCGACAGGAGTTTGCTGCAGCGATGGATTTCAACATATATAGTTGGAGGTAGACCGGTTCCGGCAACCTATTTATTCACATCATTGGGATGCCCTTATGAATGTTCTTTTTGTTCGATATGGCCACAATTTAATAAACATTTCTACCAACGTGAGCTGGAAAGCATTATTGATGAACTGAAACAGATACCCGAATACAAAATTGTGCGCTTCGCCGATGCCAATACCATAGTAGATGTAAATTTTATCAGCCGTTTATTCGACCGTATCTTAGAAGAAAAAATTGATAAAGAATATGTGATGGACATCCGCTTCGACACTGCCGTAAAACACCCATGGCTCATCGAGAAACTGGCCAAAGCCGGCCTGAAAGTTGTGATATGCGGCTTCGAATCTTTCAGGGATGAAGAGCTGAAAAAGTATAATAAATCATCGGAAGCAGCCCTCATCAAAGAAGCCATTTCCATATTCGATAAAAACGGTATTATGTTACGAGGAAATTATGTAGTACCAAACGACTATACAGGTAGCGACTTTCAGGCATTATCAGATTATGCATCCATGCACCCCGTGGTATATGCGGGTTATACCATACTCACACCCATGCCTGGAACCTTGTTGTATCAAGAAATGAAAAATGAAATTATTGACCATGACCTGCTGAAGTACAACTTTTTTAATTGTGTGCTGAAAACAAAATTGCCATTGGAAAAGTTTTATGAAAATGTAGGGAAACTATGGCTGATAAAGAAGGGCACTGACGTAATTTAGTTAGCAGTTATCATTTAGCAGTTATCAGTTAACAGTTAACAGTAGTTTGTTGCTTTTTTATTATTACTTCCTAACTTATGAAAATCATTAAAAATGTATTTTTGCATATATGGATACTATGAGAAGCCTGCGAAAATTCATATTTTTGTTTCTATTATTATGCATGGCAATAGCAGGTTTTTCTCAAACTCAAACTATTCGCGGCTGCATCACCGACAAGGTTACTAAATATCCGCTAATCGGTGCCAACATTGTCGTTTTGAACAGCAGCCCTCTTCTAGGCGCTGCCACAGACACCTCGGGTAACTTTAAATTAAGCGACGTCCCTGTTGGTTTCATCTCTCTGAAAATAAGTTATATGGGATATTCCGATATTATACTAACAAACCTGGAACTACTCCATCATAAAGAATTAGTGATAAATGCCGGTATGGAAGAAAAGGTTTTCACGGGAAAAGAAGTCGTGATAAGTGCCGGAAATAATGGCATTACTCCTCTCAATAAAATGGCAGCTGTAAGCATTCGCAGTTTTACCATCGAAGAAACCAGCCTATTTGCAGGTACACGTTGCGATGTATCTCGTATGGCATCCAATTATGCTGGCGTTAGAAGCGGTGATGACGCACGCAACGACATTGTCATCAGGGGAAACACTCCCACGGGTTTACTCTGGACGTTCGACGATGTTGAAATACCAAATCCTAACCATTTTGCTGCATTCGGCACTTCCGGAGGCCCTATCAGCATTCTCAGAAACAACCTGCTTCAAAATTCAGATTTTCTCACAGGCGCTTTCCCTGCAGAATACGGCAATGCTATTGCCGGGGTATTCGACTTAAAATCAGCAAATGGAAACACTGAAAAACACGACATTTCGATCCTTATGGGATTTGATGGTGCCAGCGTTGCAGCAGAAGGGCCTGTCAACCGGGCCAAAGGCAGTTCCTACATGACAAGCTATCGTATATCGTTTCTGGAATTGTTCAGTTTGCTCGGCGTAAAATTTGGCACAGGAATAGGTGTGCCCAAATACCAGGATATTTATTTTAAAGTCAACCTGCCCAAAACTAAAATCGGCAACCTGTCGGTTTTCGGCTATGGTGGCATCAGCAACATCGCTTTTAATGACAGTGAAAGAGACACCACGAAAAATATCAGGGACCTTTACGGAACGCGAGGATGGGATATTAACAATCATTCTGCTCAAGCTGTAATTGGCATATCCGATTATTTTCTGCTCAGCAAATCAAGTTACTTCAAATTTTCTCTGGCCACCACTTATCATAATTTTTATTTTTATAAAGACTCGGTAACACCCGTAAGCCTTGAAAAATTCAGATATGAATTTAATAACGACATGGAATGTAAATTGTTTGGGAACATCAGTTTTACTCACAAATTCAATGCAAGGCACCACCTGAAAACAGGAATTAAAGCATCCCTGATATACTACAATATTATAGACAGCTTGTATTATGCCCGGGAATATATGTTTATCAAACGAAATGATTTTTGTGGATATTCGGCCTTGTTGCAAGCTTATATAGATTGGCAGTACAGGGTCAGTGAATTTTTCACCATGACTCTCGGCGCCCATGGACTATATTATTTTTATAACCAATCCTGGGCGCTGGAACCTCGGCTGGGATTGAAATGGAATGTTGCGCCCTTACACAGCCTGAGCCTGGGTTTTGGTATGCACAGCCAACAGATACCGTCCACTATTTTTTTTATGCAGGAATTGCAGGATGATGGCTCTTACCAATTCTCGAACCATAATCTGGGGTTTTCAAAAAGTATTCATTTGGCTCTCGCATACGACTGGATTATTTCAGAAAACACCCGGCTTAAAGCGGAAGTGTATTATCAATATTTGTATGACATTCCGATTGATACAAGCAATGGCAGTTCTTATTCGCTACTCAACGAAGGGGCCAGCTTTGACGTTTTAGCTCCTGATAATCTCAACAATCTGGGTATCGGGCACAACTATGGTGTCGAAGTTACTGCAGAACGTTTTTTTTCCAAAGGCTTTTATTACCTTGGCACTGCAAGTTATGGCGTTTCTAAATATAGCGGCGCAGATAAGATTTTACGTAGCACAGCTTTCAACAGTGGGTACAACATTAATTTGCTCGGCGGAAAGGAGTTTAAGTTTAAAACAAAAAAAAACAAACCTGTCAAAAAAAGCAGGTCAATTATACTAAATATCAAAACGACTTTAAGCTCAGGAAGGCATTACACTCCTATAAATGAACGTCAGTCATACATTGAACAGAAAATAATTTATTATAATGACAGGGCGTACTCATCGCAACTGCCTGTTTACAGCCGCACAGATTTAAAAATTTCTTACCGCATGACTGCAAAAAAAATTTCGTTTGAAGTTGGGCTTGAAATTGCAAACCTTTTCAATCAGAAAAACATATTGAATATCTCCTTTGATAAAAATTCAGGAAAACTTTATAAAGTTTATCAGTTAGGAATTATGCTCATCCCGCAGTTCAAACTTACGTTTTAGATATCGTATAACCTTTTGCCATCGGTCTCACAAATATAAAAATTATTTGAATTGATATAAATTCTAAAAAATTCTCTGATGTTTTGTTTCCTGCACCACCCCATGTCAGCTGAACAGGCAGTTGTATTTACCATCCTTGCAATTTTTCTTTTCCTCCCTCATCCCCACAACAAAACAACCTAAAAACCATATAACATATTAACAAACTTACCTAAAAACCATCCAACCACACCCTAGCCCCAAACGAAAAAATCTCCTCAGCATAAGCAACAAAATATTATCTTTGCACCCTTATTTTAATAAATTATTATACTAATAATGAAAATAGCATTAGTTACGGGAGGTTCCAGAGGCATAGGCAGAGCGATATGTCATAAGCTTGCAGAAATGAAATATCATGTTCTTATAAACTTTCTTTCTAACGAAGATGCGGCAAATGAAACTTTGAATATCATTAAACAAAGCGGGGGTACCGGCGAATTTATGCCCTTTGACATAGCTTCACAGGAAAGTATTGAAAAAGCATTGGAACTTTGGTATGAGAAAAACCCGGATAAACACATTGAAGTTTTGGTAAACAACGCAGGCATCAAAAAAGATGCGCTGATGATGTGGATGAAAAACGAAGAATGGGGCGATGTAATCAATACCAATATGAACAGTTTGTTTTACATCACACGGCGCTTAATTAAAGATATGCTGATACATAAATACGGCCGTATTGTTAATATTGTGTCCTTGTCGGGCATTAAAGGGCTGCCGGGACAGGTGAATTATTCTGCTGCCAAAGCCGGAGTTATCGGGATGACAAAAGCGCTGGCACAAGAGGTCGGCAAAAAAAATGTAACTGTGAATGCTGTGGCACCCGGATATATCAGAACAGACATGACTAAAGACCTTGACGAAAATATGTTAAAACAGATGATTCCTGTCGGGCGTTTTGGCACGGCCGAAGAAGTAGCAGAAGTAGTAGGTTTTTTAGCATCCGAAAAGGCATCTTATGTAACAGGAGAAGTTATTTCGGTAAATGGAGGAATTTATACGTAGAAATTGGCCACTGGCAAATAGCCACTGGCGATTGCCGGATGCCGACTACTGACTAAAAACTGAAACTAAACATCAACAAACAAACTAACCGCCAAACACCAACCACCAATGAACAGGGTAGTAATCACCGGATTAGGAATTTATTCTTGCATAGGTAAAAACCAGGAAGAAGTTAAACAATCCTTGTACGAGGGCCGTTCCGGCATAGGATATATCGCAGAGCGTAAAGCAATTGGGTATCGTTCTGCTCTTTCGGGAATAGTTGAAAGGCCAAGCCTGAAGGGAATCCTCGACAGGCGACTACGAGTAGGTATGGCTGAACAGGGAGAATACGCATTTCTTGCCACACAGGAAGCGTTGACCCAGGCCAAAATAGATATTGATTTCCTGCAGAATCAAGAAGTTGGGATACTATACGGCAACGACAGTTCTTCAAAAGCAGTTATTGAATCCACGGATATCGTCAGGGAGAAAAAAGACACCATGTTACTGGGCTCTGGATATATTTTTCAGTCGATGAACTCTACGGTGAGCATGAATCTTTCTGTGATTTTCAAACTTCGCGGTATCAATTTCACCATCAGCGCTGCCTGCGCCAGCGGTTCTCACGCCATAGGGCTGGGATATTTATTTATAAAACAGGGTTTACAGGATATGATTGTCTGTGGCGGCGCTCAGGAAGTAAATCATTATTCGATGGGAAGTTTTGATGCACTTAGCGCCTTTTCTGTCAGGGAAAATGAACCACAAAAAGCATCGCGCCCTTTTGATAAAAATCGTGACGGCTTGGTTCCCAGCGGCGGAGCCGCAACAGTAATTCTCGAAAGCTATGAATCAGCCCTTAGAAGAGGCACACCTATACTCGGGGAAATCGTAGGATACGGATTTTCTTCCAATGGTGAACATATTTCTCAATCAAATGTTGAAGGTCTGATACGCACCATGAAAATGTCACTGAAAGATGCCGGTATGTCTCCCGCCAATATTGACTATATCAATGCCCATGCTACATCCACTATTCACGGCGATAATTCCGAAGCTATCGGTATCGCAGAAGTCTTTGGACACCACAAACCATTTATCAGTTCCACAAAATCAATGACCGGCCATGAATGCTGGATGGCAGGAGCCAGTGAAATTGTGTATGCCACACTGATGATGCAACATGGATTTATTGCCCCAAATATTAATTTTGAAGAACCCGATGAGTATTCCTGCAAACTAAATATCGTACCGCAAACTATAAATAAAAATTTTAATGTATTTTTGTCAAATTCTTTTGGATTTGGAGGTACAAATTCAGCATTAATTATTAAGAAAACAGACTGAAACACAATAATCTGTCAATGGAAAAAGAAGAAGTTATCCGAAAAATTAACAGCTTTCTGGTTGAAGAATTTGAGTTGGAAGAATCACAACTTAAACCCGACGCCCTGCTGAAAACCGATTTAGGTATAGACAGCCTTGATTTTGTTGATATCATAGTCATCATCGAAAAAAATTTCGGCTTCAAGGTTAAGGGCGAAGAGATGGTGAATGTAAAGACCTTGCAGGATTTTTATAATTATGTCAGTGAACGTGTAACTCTCAAACGCTGATAACTAACCCAATATAAACATGGCCCTATGGCAAGGAAAATCACGAGGAGGCGTAACCGGCCATAAAGTATTCGTTTTCATTATTAAAAATTTAGGAACCTCTTTTGCATATTTCTTTCTGAAAATTATTGCAGTATATTATTTTTTTTCCTTCGGAAAACCCTTCATGTCATCCTATTTTTATTTTAACAAGATACACCGCTACAATAAAATAAAATCGTTATTGTATATTTATAAAAGTTATTGCATGCTGGGAAAAGTCCTGGTTGACAAGGTTGCTCTGCTTTCAGATGTTGGAAAACAGTTTTTGCGCAATTACGACAACGACCATATTATAAAAGAGCTTATTGATGGCAATACCGGTGGCATCATAATCAATGCGCATGTTGGCAACTGGGAAATTGCCGGCCAGCTTCTGGAGTATTTCGATACTAAAATCAATATACTGATGTTTGATTCGGAGCATCAAAGAATCCGAAATTATTTATCAAACGTCCTGGCAGATAAAAATGTGAACTTCATCATTATCAATGACGGCATCGGGCATTTGCAACAGATAGAAAAAGCTTTGAAGAATAAGGAACTTATAGCAATGAACGGCGACAGGTTTCTTGCAGGCAACCTCACTGTAAGCTGTAATTTTCTGGGCCATGATGCCAAATTTCCTTTAAGCCCCTACTATATTGCAGGAAAATACAATGTTCCGGTGGTTTATGCTTTTGCCATGAAAGAAGGGAAAAACTTCTACAGGTTTTTTGCCACTCCTAAACGCTATATAGAAAATTTTTATTCCATGAAAAAACGTGAACAGGGTTTAAAGGATGCCGTGAATGATTACGCTGCAGCGCTGGAAAAAATTGTTTGCAAATATCCCTTACAATGGTTTAACTATTATAATTTCTGGAGCAAAACCGAATGAGCAAAACTTCTGCTAATATATTGTTTGTTTCGCTGAACACCCTGTCACAACCTTATCCTGTTTATCCTATAGGTATTTCCTATCTTGCAACTTACCTGAAAGAAAAACTTCCTCATTACCATGTTGATGTTTTTGATTTAAACATGGGAACACCTGACGAGTTGATTCATTTTGTTAACACGCATCGGCCTAAATATATAGCGATGTCCATCCGTAATATTGACGGAGCAAATTCATACGACCCTACAAATTTTGTTACAGAATATAAAACCGTTATTGAACTATTACGTGATAATTATCATGCCGATTACACTCTTTTTCTCGGCGGTGCAGGATTTTCTATTTTCCCGACCGCAATTTATGAACTTCTGAAACCCGATTACGCCATGATAGGCGAAGGAGAAGAAGGCATAGTAAATCTCATTAAACGCCTCGATAAAGACCTGCCGGTTGATGATATAGAAGGTCTGGTATACAGAAAAAACGGGCAAATAATTGTCAATGAAAGAAAACTTCACACCACAGACCTTCGCGTATGTTTTGAAGAATCGCTTGTAGACTATTATTGGAAACAAAGCGGTATGCTTAACATTCAGACAAAGCGCGGCTGCCCTTTTCACTGCATCTATTGCACTTACCCTGTTATAGAAGGGCACGAAGTCCGCACTCTGAACACTGATATCATCGTGGAAACCATCAGCAGGTTATACCACGACAAAGGCATAGATTATATTTTCTTTACCGATTCGGTGTTTAACATCAAGGAAGATTTCAACGTGGAACTGGCAGAAAAGATTATCAGGTCTGGAATAAATATACGCTGGGGAGCCTATTTTTATCCAAAAGGACTTACAGAGACTACACTCCGCCTTTTAAAAAATGCCGGCCTAACCCATATCGAATTTGGCACGGAAAGTATCAGCGAAGAAACACTGAAAAACTACGGAAAACACTTTACCGTATCGGATATTTTATCCCAGTCGGAATTGTGTAATAAGGTGGAAGTGCCTTTTGCACATTTTCTTATACTTGCCGGATATGGAGAAACAGATAAGACGGTTAACGAGACCTTTAGCAACAGTAAAAGAATACAAAATACAGTATTTTTCCCCTTTGTTGGTATGAGGATTTATCCCGGGACAAAACTTTTCCACATTGCTGTAAATGAAAACATCATTAACAAAAACGACACTTTGCTCGAACCTAAATACTATATTTCAAAACACGTGACCCTCGGCACACTGAAAGAACGGGCTTTGCTCAGCGGCAGGCGTTGGGTTTTTCCCGATGAAGACACCTCGGCAATCACAGATAAATTAAGAAAATTAAGAAACAAAAAAGGCCCGTTATGGGAATATCTAATCCGTTAAATATGCTGGCACAGGGAGAAGAAATATATAAATTAATTCCGCAGCGACCGCCAATTGTGATGGTTGACAAATTAATCTCTGCAGAAGACAAAAAAACTGTGAGCGGATTCTCAATTAACAAAGATAATATTTTCGTATCAGAAGGCGTCTTACGCGAACCCGGCATTATTGAAAACATTGCTCAATCCGCAGCTTTGGGAGTGGGCTATGTTTGCAGCAAAAATAATGAAGCCGTTCCCATTGGTTTTATCGGTGCAATCACTAATTTGCAAATAATGAAACTGCCTGAAGTGAATACAGAACTCCTTACAGAAATATTCATAGAATATGAAGTTCTAGGAGCTACACTTATTCGCAGTAAAGTTTTTTGCGAAAAAAATTTAATTGCACAGGCAGAGATGAAAATATTTCTTAAAATAAACAGTTAATAATATTACAATATAAAGATAAGTTTATGACAAAAGATAAAAAATCTTATAATTCAAGCCATATCATAGATGCGGAAAACCTTGATGTGGATTATGATTTTCGTATCACTCATTATAAAATTGATAAAAACGGCAACTATGTGCATGAACTTCAGGCTGAATGGGGAGGCAGGAATCCAATAGTACAACACAGCTGGGACATTATAAAAGAACGAATCCACCTGGCCAAAGAAAAAGTTATTAATGGGGAAATAAGCCCTGTTGCCTATTACATGGAAAAATGCATTTCTGACATCAAAATTCTAGCAAAATTTACAGGTTACCCTGTCTGGCGGGTAAAAAGGCATATGAAAGTCAGAATATTTAACCGCCTAAGGGACAAAACCCTGAAACCTTATGCTGATTTTTTTGAAATTTCAATTGAAGAACTAAAAGACATTGACCACATAAAACTATAATCGTTTAAACTATATGAAATTAAATTTTGACCATATGCAGCTTTCAGCTCATTGCGAAAGCGGAGCAACAGTGAATATGCTTGGGTATTTTAAGATAAAAATCACAGAACCTATGGTTTTCGGTATAGGTGCCGGTTATTCTTTCGGGCATCTTCCTTTCATGAAAATAAACTATTCACCGGCAACTACTTTCAGGACTTTGCCCGGAAAGGTTTTCGGACGAACTTGCAACAGCCTGGGTGTAAAATTTGAACGCATGGCATTCCGCAACCCCCAAAAAGCCATGGATGAACTAGACCGTGTTTTAGAAAAAGGTATCCCTGTCGGGGTACAGGTAACTGTTTTCTACCTGCCGTTTTTCCCTCCGGAATATCGTATGCACTACAATATGCACAATATGGTGGTTTATGGGAAAGAAAACAACGAATACTTTGTTGCCGACAGCATCATAGAAGGGGAAAACAAGATATCCTATCAGGATATGATAAAAGTACGATTCCCAAAAGGAGCTTTCGCACCTAACGGGAAAATGTATTATATGACCAAAGTTCCCAAAACAATGGATTTCAGGAAACCTGCTATTGACGGGATAAAAAAATCCTGTAACGAAATGCTCGACGTACCTTTCTGGATGATAGGCGTTAAAGGCATACGTTTTTTTGCCCGACAGGTACGCAAGTGGCCGGTTAAATACGGAAATAAAATTGCTTCACAATACCTAAACCAATCAATCCTTTTTCTGGAGGAAGTTGGTACGGGAGGAGCTGGATACCGGTTTATGTACGGCGCATTTCTGAATGAAGCTGCCGATTTATTGCAACGTGATGAACTGAAAGAAATTTCTCTCGAAATGGGCAAAGTGGGCGACCGCTGGAGAAACTTCTCGTATCTCGGCGCTCGCAATTGCAAAAACAGGCCTGAACCAGAATTTTCTTATGATTATCTTGCAGAAATCCTTATGGATTGCGCTGATATGGAGGAAAAAGTATTCAGAAAACTTAAAAAGATAAAATTTTAAGAGCTTCTTCGTAAGGTTTTTTTTACTTTTGTTTATCGATTGATAGGCTTGCATTTATACTATATATGAACGAAAACACTGTAATTGAAATAATTAACCTCTCCAAAACTTATAAAGGCAACCATAAACCTTCCGTTGACCATATTTCACTTAATATTTCACGGGGCGAAATATTCGGGTTGCTTGGTCCGAATGGTGCAGGCAAAACAACTACAATCTCAATACTTTGCGGACTTTTTGCTCCATCAAAAGGAGATGTTTATATTGACGGGCTTTCCGTCAGAAAAAACAAAGAACAAGTTAAAAACATTATTGGAATAATACCACAGGATATTGCGCTGTATCCAAGCCTTACAGCAAAAGAGAACCTTCAATTCATCGGCAGGATGTACGGACTGAAATCCAAAGTATTGAAAGAACGTATTCTCAAATACACTGAATTTCTGGGTATGCAGGAAAGTCTGAGAAAAAAAATAAACACATTCTCTGGAGGAATGAAGCGAAGAATCAACCTGGTAGCCGGCTTGCTCCACGAACCGAAAATTGTAATACTGGATGAACCTACTGTGGGTGTTGACGTACAATCAAGAAACCAGATAGTACAATACCTTCGGGAACTTAACCGAAACGGAACCACGATACTGTACACATCACATTATCTGCAGGAAGCCGAGTCCCTGTGTTCAAAAGTTGCATTTATGGATAATGGAAAGATTATTATAAGGGGAACACCTCAGCAACTCATCTCAGGGTGCCCGGGCTGCCAGACACTGGAAGAAGTATTTTTGAAACTAACAGGTATTGATTTGAGAGATTAAACAAAGCGGGCATGAATAAATTTTTTGCGGCATTTATCAAAGAAGTACTATTGCTTATACGCGACAGAGCTGGCATTATATCCCTTTTCGTCATGCCTGTCATTTTGGTTTTTGTAATGACGGTTATTGAAGACAGCGCCTTAAACTCTACAGTGGATAAGCAGATATCAATGTTATTCTGTAACTCTGAAAATGACAGCCTTGGAATAGCCATAAAAAAAGGCTTGAATGAAACCAAAGCATTTACAATTTTCGAAGAAGTGGACGGAAAAAAATTGGATAAACAGTCATTAGAACATTTCGTAGCGGAGGGAAAATTTCCTGTAGGAGTTTATATACCGGAAGGTGCTACCGACACTTTAAGAAGTAATGCACGCAAAGTAGTGTTAAAAACATTTTCCGAGATAGGCTTAACATCAGAAACCAATAATGCGTATAATTTTGACTCAGTTGTTATTCAAATTTATTACGACCCGGCTGTAAGGAACTCTTTAAAAGCCTTGGTGGACGGAGCTATTGGCCAACATTCTGCTGTCATAGTCGGAAAAATGCTATCAGGAATGTACTCAGAAGTATTATCTGATTTTTTACCGGGTGGGAAAAAGCTTAACGTCAATTATCCCGAAATGATTACGGTTAACAGGCAGTATGCATCAGAGCCCGACAATTCCATCATTCCAAATTCTACCCAGCATAACGTGCCCTCCTGGACGCTTTTTGCTATGTTTTTTATTTTAATTCCGCTTGCATCGAGCATTATACAGGAAAAAGACGGCGGAACCTATATGAGGCTGGTAACCATGCCAAGTACTTATACCACAACTTTCATTGGAAAAATTACGGTGTATTTCATTGTGTGCCTGCTTCAGGTAACTATATTATTCAGCATGGGGGCATATCTTATTCCTTATGCTGGCATACCCGGACTACAGTTAGGAAGCCATTTCGATGCTTTGTTATTGGTAGTTTTCACCGCTTCTTATGCCGCCGTGGCTTTCGGGGTTCTGATGGGGGCATTCTGCACAAGTTACCAGCAGGCGGCATCCATCGGAGTCATCCTGATTATAGTACTTGCTTCTATGGGTGGTTTGTGGATGCCTGTTTACCTGATGCCAAAAACCTTCCAGCATATTCTCGTTTACTCACCACTAAACTGGCCACTAACAAGTTTTTATGACCTTTTTTTGCGTGATGCAGGAGTTAAAGAAGTGCTGCCTAATGTTTTCAAATTATTTTTATTCGGAACCGGATGCTTCATTGTAGCATTTTCTTATAAAGCTTTAAAAAAAATTAAATAATTCATGCTTTCAGTTTATATCTGCGGCAATAATGCAATAAGTTCCTTAGGATTTACTACTGAAGAACATATCGATAAAATTAAAAAAGACATTAGTGGAGTTTCATTAGTAACCGACAGAAATTTATACCCAGAAAACTTTTATGCTTCGCTGGTTGATACCGGGAGGTTGGAACGGGAATTTTCAAAATTAGCTGATAATAAAGCATTCACCCGCTTTGAAAAGCTGATGATACTTTCGGCTGATAAAGCGATAAAAGGAAACCCAAAAATTGATGTGTCGTCAGAAAAAACCATCTTCATTATTTCCTCCACTAAAGGCAATATTGATTTGCTTGATAGCCGTAACAAGGATTTTTTTCTACAGGAGAGAAATTATCTGTGGAAGGCCGCTAAAATAATTTCCTCTTATTTTAAAAACCCCAATAAGCCTATTATTATTTCTAATGCATGTATTTCAGGAGTGCTGGCCATTATCAATGGAGCAAATATCCTAAGCCTGGGAGGATATGAAAATGCGGTGATAGTGGGCGGGGACATTGTTTCGGAATTTGTTGTGTCAGGTTTTTTGTCTTTTAAATCACTGGCTTTTGGCATTTGCAAACCTTTTGACGCAAACCGCAACGGTTTAAACCTTGGGGAAGGTGCCGGAACTCTAATACTGACAAATAAAAAAGAAAACATCAGTGCCGACACCATTATTGAAGTCAGCGGTGGTGCCAGTAACAATGATGCCAACCATATTTCGGGCCCATCACGCACAGGAGAAGGATTATACCTTGCCATAAGCCGGGCCATGAAACAGGCCGGAGTGGATGCCGGGAAAATTGATTTTGTTTCGGCTCATGGTACCGCAACACCCTTTAACGACGAAATGGAGTCAAAAGCTTTTGCATGGGTTGGACTTAGCGATGTACCACTCAATAGCCTGAAAGCATTTTTTGGTCATACCTTAGGTGCTGCAGGAATTATTGAATCGGTAATTTCACTTTACGGCATGCAGGAAAATAAAATCTATAAAACATTAGGGTATGAAGAGTACGGAGTGCCGGAAAGAATCACCATCGCTGGCCAGCTGCTGGAAAAAGAACAGTATTGTATTCTAAAAACAGCTTCCGGGTTTGGCGGTTGCAATGCTGCCGTGGTATTTGAAAAAGAATAACAACTATGATTATTACTAAATCCGCCCATATCACAAAAAACCTTATCCGGTGCAACAGCAGGGAGGTATTCAGTCAGGAAAACGATAACGGTTTTACCGAATTTATTAAATCCGCATTCAAACAAATCTGCCCTGCCTATCCTAAGTTTTATAAAATGGACAGCCTTAGCAAACTTGCATTTGTAGCTTCCGAAGTCCTCCTGAAAGATACCAATTTACTAAGCAATTACGCAAAAGAGGACATCGGGCTGCTGTTTCTTAATAATGCTTCCACCATCAATACCGACAATGATCACCAGAAAAGTATAAGCGACAGGCAAAATTATTTTCCAAGCCCTTCCGTGTTTGTTTATACCCTTCCAAACATTATGCTGGGCGAAATCTGTATTAAAAATCAGTTTTTTGGTGAAAATGCAGTTTTTATTACCAGTGAATTTGATGCGGAGATGCTTGTCAGCCAAGTTACCATTTTAGCAGAAAAAAAACGAATAGAAGCCTGTATCTGCGGATGGGCTGATATAGAAGATGATAATTATGAAGCTTTTTTGCTGCTTACCGAAAATAAAACGATGCTTGCAGGTTCGGAAGAAATCTGTAAATTTGCAGCTTTAGAAATAAACAAATTATATAACAATAAGTAACCTAAACTATGCAGGAACAAGAACTTATAGAAAAACTCCGATTGGAAATCATACAGCAACTTAATCTGGAGGATATAAAACCCGAAGACATTGACCCTGATGCTGCTTTATTCGGAGAGGGTTTAGGGTTGGATTCCATTGATGCATTGGAAATCATTGTGTTGCTCGAGAAAAATTATGGTATCAAAATTGAAGACCCCAAAGAAGGGAAGAAAATATTTTCATCCATCCGCTCCCTGGCAAAATATATCATAGAACACCAAAAGGCTCAGTAATTCATGGGCAGCAAAATCCTTGTTACCGGTATGGGGATCATCTCCTCATTAGGAAAAAACCTGCCGGAAACATTTGATGCCCTTTCACACTGCCGTTCAGGCATTGGTTCAATCAGGCTTCTTGACACCATTCATAAAGGTAAAATTCCCGCAGCAGAAGTTCTTTATTCAAACGAAGAACTTGCAAAGATGATGGGCTTGAATAACTCCAATAACCTTACACGTTCCACGTTGCTGGCAATGATAGCTGTCCGGGAAGCTATTCATATTGCAGGAGTAACTGATTTTTCAGCCACAGGACTTATTTCGGCAAACACCGTAGGAGGTATGGATAAGAGCGAACTGTTTTATTATGATTACCTCAAATTAAAAAAAATCAACCCTTATATTGAAACTCACGACTGTGCCGACAGCACTGAAAAAGTTGCTGATTATTTTGGGATTAAGGATTTCATCACAACGGTAAGCACGGCTTGTTCTTCTGCATCCAATGCTGTTTTGCTAGGTGCCAGGATGATACAAAGCGGAAAACTGAAACGTATTATTGCCGGAGGTACAGAATGCCTCACCAAGTTTCATCTTAATGGGTTCAACTCATTGAAAATATTAGACAAAGAAGCCTGCAGGCCTTTTGATAAAAACCGGGCAGGCATTACTCTCGGCGAAGGAGCAGCATATATTGTATTAGAGGCAGAAGAAACTTCGGCAACTTCCTGCAAGGATTTTTCATTCGAACTCAGCGGATGGGGAAATGCCTGCGAAGCTTTTCACCAAACAGCTTCCTCTCCTGATGGGGACGGGGCATACCTTGCCATGAAAAAAGCTTTGGAAATGAGCGGACTTCAAGCCTGCGATATTGATTATATCAACGCTCACGGCACCGGAACAGACAATAACGACATCTCGGAAGGCAGGGCAATAGAAAAACTATTTAGTCCAAAAATTCCACCCGTAAGTTCTACCAAACCATACACAGGACACACTACCAGCGCAGCAGGTACCGTTGAAGCCATCATTACCCTGCTGGGAATGAAACATAATATGATTTTCCCCAACCTGAATTTTAATGAACAAATGCCCGAACTAAAATTTAAACCTGTTGATAAATTAATTACCGACATTAAACTAACTCATACTTTATCCAACTCTTTTGGTTTTGGAGGAAATAACACTTCATTAATTTTTTCAAAGATTTAAGAGGATATGGATTAAGTCAGAAGTTGGAAGTCAGAAGTCGGAAATCAGAATTAAAAAAATGAAACACTAAATTTGAATTTGAAGTCCTTAAAAACATAACCATAACGAACGCAAAGCAAATACAGTAGTGTGCAAAGAAGACAAAAAAAAATAAAAGAAATCAATCATAATAACAGCCTAAACACCTAAACACCTAACAGCCTAACGGTCTAACAGCCTAACCACCTAATCCCCTCAAAAAATGTCCTCCTACATCTCCGGCATCGGTTGCATCTCACCTCAAAAAACTATTGCAAATACCGATTTTCTAGAAGAACCTGTAAACCAGCAGGCATTATTTCTGCAAAGCATACAGCCTGAATCGTACCGCGATTACATTGACCCTTTGTTATCACGCCGCCTGAGCCGTGTTATTAAAATGGGGATAACCTCCGCACTCATCAGCTTGAGAGAAAGCAAAATTGAACAACCCGGCGCCATCATTACAGGAACAGGCCTGGGCAGCGTGGCAGATACCGAGAAATTTCTGATGACCATGCTCGACAACAATGAGACATTGCTGAACCCCACAAATTTCATGCAATCAACATACAATACCATAAGTTCACAAATTGCAATTATCCTGAAGTGTTCCAACTACAACACCACTTATGTTCACCGCGGTTTTTCGTTTGAGTCGGCCTTGGCTGACGGACTTGATCTTCTGGAAAGAGGCGAAACTGACTCAGCGCTGGTGGGCGGAATAGACGAAATTTCTGAAAATCATTTTAATATCTCCGGCCTGTTGGGTTTGTGGCGGCAACAAGCAGAAAACCATCTTGACCTGCTGAAAAACCCCGGACAAGGCACAATTCCCGGCGAAGGTTCTGTGTATTTTACACTGACAAAAAATCGGCTTCCCAATTCCTATGCCCGCCTGGATTGTTTAAAAACAGTCTACAAACCCAAATCAACAAAAGGCATCCATGATGCGATCAATAACATACTAAAAGAGAATAATTTATCAGCCACCGATATAGACCTTTTTGTTGCTGGGCTTAACGGTAACGAACAATCCGACAAGTGGTACCATTCAGTAATAAACGAAATTTTTGATAAACAAGCTGTTGCCGCTTTCAAACATTTATGCGGGGAATACTATACCGCTTCGGCTTTCGGACTCTGGCTGGCTTCAAATATTCTAAAAAAACAGCGGATACCCCGGACCGCCCTTTACAAAGGCAAACACCCTGAACGTATCCGCCGCATTTTATTATATAATCATTATGCCGGGGAGCAACATACCATCATGCTCCTCTCGGGTATCTGATCTTTTATTCTTATAGTGTTTCATTTTCTACTCCAGATGCATAAAATGCCACAGAAAAGTTACCGCAACAAGCATAAGTTCACGGATTATAACTTCTTAAAAGAGGTTGCTAACTTAAACAACCTCCTTTAACAAGAAATAAAACAACTTATTAATAGACTTTATGCCCGGTAAACCAGGTAGAAGATTCAGTTGAAATACTATAAATGTCGAGGACGCTGTAAACAACAACTTTTACAATATCACCGGCAACGAGTTTCATATCTGCAGAAATATTTATTCCAAAAACACCTGAGCTTGTTTGTGAAGCCGAAACTTTTTTAGACACCCCATTTACATATAATTCAATACGGGTATTCGAACCTGCTGATGAAGCAGCATTTAACATAACATGGGCATCAAAATGGTACAAGCCTGCTGAAGGGACCACAAATTGATTATTAATAGTGTCATAGTTATTTCCATCATCAAACAGTTCTTTGTTTAAAGTGATATATGTGTTACTAGCGGCAGGAATATGTGTGTATGTTATGGCGTAGGCTGAAAAAGAAATCCGAGTATTTGCCCACTTTGTTGCTGCGCCTGTGCTGGTAAGAATATCACCTTCATTACCTGCATAATTCGACATATCGTAAAATGCTCCCGTCAACCTTGTATTCCCGTCAATATGAAGGTCGGCTGTTGGCGCCATTGTCCCGACCCCGATATTCCCATTTTTATTTTCATAAATGCTTGAATTAATCAATCCGCCCATGGGCTGGTATTTCGGGATGTAGTTTGAGTCGCCTTTGATATCCGCATTTGCTGCAAACATCGCGTAAGGGACACTTAACAACTGGCTGGTACCCATATTGGCATAAGTAGAACTTCCCAAAGGATCCATCTCTACCTGTAACCAATACTGGTTCTTTTGCCAAGCTATGGTGTCAAATTCTCCACTGACAACAGTACCTTTTCCTATCTCAAGGGTAAACAAACCGAATTCATTTGTTGTCGGTGTAAATGTTTCAGAATAAGAAACCAGCCCCGATTCTGAGCCCTTATGTAATGACACCTTAATGCCCAAAAGCTGGGTTTGTAAAACATTACCCGAAGCGTCGCGGGCAACAGCCTGGTAATTAAATGCCTGAGGCGACTGGGCAAATGAGGAAAATGCAAAAAGCAGCATGGAAAATACTGCCACGAATTTTGTAAATGTTGTTTTCATGTAATTTTATTTTTTAATAGTTAATATGCTAAATTGATTTTTATAACCTTCGCTTCTTTTCTGCCGTTTTCATAAGTAAAGAGATATTCTAAAAGATAAATACCTATTGCAGAACCTCTGATATCAATGGATGTTGAGTTTATTCCGGGGTTTAAGTTCATCTTTTCCGATACTGTTTTTCGGCCCAGAATATCATAAACATTGATAACTGCTGAACCCTTTTGCTGTGAATTTACAACGAAACAAAATTTTCCGTTATTCGGATTTGGATAAGTATTAATCCCATTTGTGGGTTTATCTTCTTTTACGGAAGCATACCATTCACCGGGTTGTTGAAAACCCTGGGTCAGGAAATTACTTGCAGCAGAAAACGTCTGCACCATTGTCATCTCAGCCACTGTCGCAGAAAGCGAACCGGCTGCAGAAGTGTAATAGCCTCCGGATGATGCCACAACAAAAGGTTTTAACGATGGTTGCGAAAACAGTTGGGGGCCAGCAAAAACACCTAAAACTAAAATAATAATAAATTTATTTTTCATATAATAATTTTTAAAGAAACAAATATATAACATTTATAAAATAAAAGCAAATAAAAAATATAATAATGTAAAAAGAAGTCCTTATATAAAAAAAGCCTCGAAAAGAAAATCCGAGGCTTCTCTGAGAATTAATTGTATCTTATTTATTGAATACGTAATTGAAACCGATGCTAACGGACGGATTTGATAATGGGGAAGTCGGAATGAATTTAAACTGAATAAAAGGGTCGTATAATGCCATAGCTTTAATCCATAATCCAGAAGTCAACTCCCGCTGATAACCCACTCCAATTGGCATACCTACAACAAAACCTTTCTTCACAATAGTGTCACTAAGATAACCTGTGTACATTGCTTTAAATTCCAAATGGGCAAGAATTCCTTTCCATATGTCGTATTCAGCATATATTTTAGCGCCTAAAGCAAAATCTCCTTTAAGGTCTGTAGTGCTGACAGCCATATATTGTAGAATAGGTGAAAAACCTGCACTGAAATTTTTATATTTGTACCCTACTGTTGGAGCAATATTAATTGTTACTCCATTAAGAAACGATACATTCATATCACCGCCAGTAAATACCTGAGCATTGGTACTTGAACACATAGAAGCGACAATAATAGCTGCTGCAAACAACAATTTGATTTTAAGTGAAAGTGTTTTCATGTTTTACTTTTTTACAAAAATAACATTTTATTTAACCTATCAATAATATCAAAAAACATTTGTTTTACAAACTATTTAATAAATTTTTATTTAAGCCACAGGTCAAGCCAACGGAAAAATTCCCTTTGCCATAACACACTGTTTTGCGGTTTCGTAACAAAATGCGATTCATTTGGAAAGAATAAAAACCTGCTGGGAATATTCTGAAGCTGTGCCGCATCAAAAGCCTGCATACCTTCGGTATAGGGAATACGAAAATCGTTGCCTCCATGAATTACTAAAATGGGTGTATCCCAATTCCCAACAAAATTATGCGGTGAAAAATCATAGCTTTTTGGCTTGGGTTCTTTCCAATACGCTCCTCCCAGATCGTAGTTTGCAAACCATAACTCTTCAGTGCTGCCATACCAGCTTTCGAAATTGAACATACCGCAATGTGCAATAAACGCTTTAAAACGCTTGTTGTGGTTGCCAGCCAGCCAGTATACGGAAAAAGCGCCATAGCTTGCGCCCACTGCTCCAAGTTTATCGGCGTTAACATAAGGTTCTTTTGAAACAGCATCAATAGCCGATAAATAATCCTTCATATTCTGCCCGCCATAATCTTTCGATATCTGTGCATTCCACTCCTGCCCGAAACCCGGTAAACCCCGGCGGTTAGGTGCAACAACAATGTAGCCGTTGGCCGCCATCATCTGAAAGTTCCAGCGATACGAAAAAAACTGGCTGACAGCACTTTGCGGTCCACCTTGGCAATAAAGCAATGCAGGGTATTTTTTGTTTTTATCGAAATCGGGTGGATAGATGACCCATACCAGCATCTGCTTGTTGTCAGTAGTTGTTACCCAGCGTTCTTCAACCTTACCCATAGTTATTTTGCTCAACATTTCTTTGTTAGTAAAAGTCAGTTGTACAGGTTTATATTTGCCTTTATCCATATCCAGGCGGTATATCTCTGATGGCTCTGACATAGACATTTTCACCCCAAGTATGAGAGTGCCATCAGCAAACAATTCCGAAAAATCATGAACACCGTTTGTGAGTTGTACAATTTTTTTTGTCTCGGGTTCTGCCTGAAAAACCTGACAGGTACCTTTTGTGTAACTTAGAAAATAAATGAAGTTATTGTCGGCATTCCATCGTAGGGTTGAAACACTTTCATCAAAACTTTCGCTTACGTCAGTATATGTTTTCGATGTGAAATCATAAACCATCAGTCGTTTCTTATCTGATTCATAGCCCGGGGTTTTCATGCTACACCAGGCAATTCTGTTACCGTCGGGAGAAAACGCTGGGTCGAGGTCATAGCCCTGCATATCTTTAGTAATATTTTCCGTTATGCTTGTCTGCATATTGAAAATATAAATATCGGAGTTAGTACTCACAGTTTCTTCCCTGCCTTTCAGCTTGCGGCACACGTATGCAATCTTCTGCCCGTCGGGGCTCCATGAAATTTGTTCCATGCCTCCATCGGGAGTTAACGGGGCATCAAATTTTTCTTCACGCATGATATCCAGTGCGCCAGTGACTGTGCTTTCGAAATATGCAGAAACAATAATATGGCTATATGCATAATCGTGCCAGCTGTCCCAGTGCCGGTAGAATAAATCGTCAATAATGCGAGCATCGGCTTTGGGGAGGTCTGGATAGATTTCATTAGTGGTTTTATCGAGTTTGATATCTCTGATAAAAAGTACGTGCGTCATAGTTGGAGAATAGGAAAAACCATTGATGCCGCCTTCGAAATTTGTCAGCTGTTTTTTATCGCTGCCGTCGGGATTCATTTCCCAGAGTTGTGGCTCGCCGTTCTCAGCAGAGATGTAACCTATTTTTTTCCCATCAGGACGCCAAACTCCGTTCCATTCGCTGCCGGGAGAATTCGTAAGGTTTACGGGAGTTCCCCCGGAGACAGGTATTACATACAAATCGCGGTTGCCTTTGTTCTCTTCAAGGTTGTAATATGTTACACCATACAGCACTGTTTTCTTATCAGGCGACACCTGCATATCGCTCACCCGGCCGAATTTCCATAACAATTCCGCTGTGAGTTTCTCTTGTGAAAATGCACAAAATGACAGTGCTAAAATGGCTCCAAAAATAAATGATGTTTTTTTCATAAATTTTATTTTTCTTTTTCCCGCACCTGCCTGCCGACAAGGCAGGAGTTTCGCAGATATTCGCTGATTCTCAGTGAATTTCGACTGCTGGAAAAAAATATTAATTTACATATTCATTAATTTATCAAGACGGTTCATGCCGTCAATGGCTTTCTGATAATTCACTTTTATTTTCAATGACTGCTGGTAATCAATGCGTGCCGCCTGGATATTTCCAAGAAGCTCATAGCAATATCCCCGGTTATAATAGGCTTCGGCATAGTTCGGGTCGCAGCTGATGGCATCGGTAAAATGTTTTATTGCCTGATTATACACCTGCAGGTAAACCAGATGGATATACCCCAGATTGTAATGCGCAAATTTATACTTTGGATTAATCTGCAATATGGTGGAATACTTTTCAATCGCCTTGTTGTATTCACCGGTATTCTGGTAAAACATTGCCAGTGCATATAAAGCCTCAATACTTTTTGGATTCAGGTTGAGTGCATTATTAAAGTAATCAGCTGCGAGCGGGTTATTTTTTGTGGAATAGATAATCCCCAACTGCATGTAAGCATGATAATAGTCCTGGTCTTTTTCCACTGCAATCTGAAAACATCTCACCGCCTTTGCCGTGTCGCCCATATCCTTATACATCATGCCTCGGATAAAATCCGCTTTAGCGTTGAGTTTGTCAATTTTCAAAGCTTTTTCGGTGTATTCAAAAGCTATTTTATATTCCTCTTTATAAAAATGCAGCTCTGCCAGTTTCAGCAGGGCTTCGTCATCGGAAGGATTTATCTCACAGGCTTTCTCCAGCATCTCCTGACACTTCGTGATTTTCCCTCCGGCAAAAAAAACATCCGACAAAGTCCTCAGGTAGCTTGAATTTTTTGGGTCCAGAATTGTAGCTTTGCCGGCATCGTTAAGGGCTTTTTCTATATCTCCGTGATTCAGGTAGTACAAAGCCCGCTGTTCATAAAGAGCCGCATTTTCTGAACTTTCGGCAATTTTTTTACTTAGCATGGCAAGCGTATCAGGCAGAGAATCACTTTTCTGCTCTTTACCTTTTTCACTATTATTATTTCCGCAAGCAGCTGCAAAAAACAAAACTACTACTACCGGAATTATCCGTAAAAAACTCATAATGTTTACGTGTCTATTGTTTTAAATTACCCTTATTTTGGCTTCTATTTCATCGCACAACTCAGGGTTATCAGTAAGTAATTGTTTTACGGCATCCCTGCCCTGCCCAAGTTTGGTTTCGTTATAACTGAACCACGAGCCGCTTTTTTTAATTATTTCTTTATCCACGCCCATATCAATTATTTCTCCTATTTTTGAGAAGCCTTCTCCATAGATAATATCCACTTCGGCTGTCCTGAAAGGCGGAGCCACTTTGTTTTTCACCACTTTCACACGTACCCTGTTGCCAATGATGTTCTCACCATCTTTTATCTGGTTTATCTTGCGAATGTCAATGCGTACGGAAGCATAGAATTTAAGGGCATTTCCGCCGGTGGTGGTTTCAGGGTTTCCGAACATGATGCCGATTTTTTCCCTTAACTGGTTGATGAAGACACAGCAGCATCTTGTCTTGCTTATAGTTGCCGTCAGCTTGCGCAAAGCCTGCGACATCAGGCGCGCCTGCAGGCCCATTTTTGAGTCGCCCATCTCCCCTTCTATTTCGCTTTTGGGTGTCAGCGCTGCCACAGAGTCAATCACAATAATGTCTATGGCTCCCGACCTGATAAGGTTTTCAGTGATTTCCAGTGCCTGTTCGCCGTTGTCGGGCTGTGATATCAGCAGGTTTTCAATGTCCACTCCTAATTTACGGGCATAAATGCTGTCGAAAGCATGCTCGGCATCAATAAATGCGGCAATGCCTCCCTTACGCTGTGCTTCGGCAATGGCATGCAAGGCCAGGGTGGTTTTTCCAGAGGATTCCGGGCCATAGATTTCGATAACGCGCCCTTTTGGAAAACCGCCTACACCCAAGGCAATATCCACTCCAATAGAGCCGGTGGAGATGTATTCCACCTCTTCCACAGCCTGGTCGCCCAGTTTCATGATGGAACCTTTTCCGTAATTTTTTTCGATTTTATCAAGTGTAAGCTGCAGGGCTTTCATTTTTTCTTTGTTGAAATTGCTTTCTTTTTTTACTTCGGTATCTTTTTCTTTTGACATGGTATAATAATTTATTTGTTGTATAATATTTCAAATATTTGTTGTGTGTGGCTGCCGGTATTCACTTTAGTTATTACTGCTTCAAAAATTCCCTGCTCAGAAATGACAAAGGTGGTTCGGTTGATGCCGTTAAAAACTTTACCCATAAACTTCTTTGGCCCCCATACACCATACAGTGTGCAAATCTCTTTATTGGTGTCAGCTATGAGTGCAAACGGCAGCCTGTATTTTGTGATAAATTTCTGATGCGACTTTTCGCTGTCGGCGCTTACGCCGATGACAACAAATCCTTTTTTGAGCAATTCGCTATGGTTGTCGCGCAGGTTGCAGGCTTCCGCAGTGCAGCCGGGTGTGCTGTCTTTCGGGTAAAAATATAAAACTACTTTTTTCCCTGCATAATCCTTTAAGGCGATGGCATTGCCATCCTGGTCGGTACCTTTAAAGTCAGGAGCATTATCTCCGGTTTTTAATGAGGTCATGTGATTGTTTTTGTTTACACAAATTAAATAATTATTATTGAATTTTACGGGGGTTGTTGATAATTATAATTAAATATTGTTCAGGAATTTATTTCATGCCGGCTCAAAACAGTCTTAATCATCTCTATGGTTAAGGAATTAAGCTGATATTTTTTTAACCACAGAGGTTAACAGAGTAAAAACAGAGTGCACAGAGTATTGTTTTCGCAATAATCTTTAAATGAGTTTGTTTTATAATGCACAAAACCTTTTAATATTGTGAGCTCCGTGAAACACACTGTGTGCTTTGTGGTTAATTAGTTTTGTCGAAATTTTTTCTAATCACCATATTAACAGAAAAAATACAGGAGTACTAAGTTGTTATGCAATTTCATTACAATTTAAGCAAATTTCTCAATGCAAAAGCTATAGAATCCGCCTTTGTCTTTATTGGAGTCGCCGACAAAGGAATCTTCACGGGCACATCAAGATGCAAAGGTATTTTACCGGAAACTGGCAGTTTATAAGGGAAAGTTATCAGCGCCTCGCTTTTAACCGGAATATTAATCGGGATGTTCAGGTCAACAGGAATGTTCAGTTGTATCTTCACCGGTATATTTTCCGATATTGGCAGTTTTACCGGTATGTCTGACAAGACATCTATAGGGTCTTTGATATCCAGGGTAATGTTTTGCTTCAGGGGGATGTCAGCAATAATCGGGATTCTGATACCCTTTTTCTTTACTCTGTTGGTAGGAATAGTAAATTTCTGATCCACGCTGATAATTTCGTCAACAGGAACCACTATTTTATTTTTAAAAAAAAATGCTGTATCAACATGTATCGTCTCGTCAATAGTCAGTTTTATCGGTGTTGTTATCTTCTGGTCAACAGGTATCATGGTTTTAAAAGGCAGGGTATACTTCACATTCATCTCAACAAAAACCGGAACCGTTTGTTCTATAGTAAAAAATGTAGAGATTTCCAGGGTGTCGTCTACCTTTACGGTATAATCTATCTCCGAATTTCCAAGCCGTTCGAGCATGCCCGAAACCTTATTCAGGCGGCTGTCGGCCACAAATTTCACCACCAGTAAAACCGTTATAATTATCACGTTCAGTACCAAGGATAGTATGGCAAGTCGCCCTGTGCTGATTTTCATATCTGAAAAGATATAAATTTTATATTTGTATGAAATTTCAACCGAAATTATGAAAAAAATATTTATCAGCATTTTTTTATGTTTTTTTTTAATTACATCTGTTTTTTGTCAGTTGCTGATAACCCCCGCTTACGTTGACTCAGTCGCCATGCGCGACGGCAAAAAAATTGCTGTTGATATTTATATTCCCGACAACGGCACTGGGAATGCTTACCCTGTGATTCTGGTACAGACACCATACAACCGCCTGCTTTACCGTGCTGCAGGGTTGCCGCTTTTCGGCAATAGCATTGCAGACGATAATTACGCCATGGTGATAGCCGACTGGCGTTGTTTTTACGGCTCGGCGGCTGCCTGCGCCGGCAATTACGACCGTGCAAAAGACGGATACGACCTTGTGGAATGGATAGCCACACAACCCTGGAGCAATGGGAAAATCGGCACGTGGGGGCCTTCGGCGCTGGGGCGCATACAATTTATGACAGCCCGTAAACGCCCGCCACATCTCACCTGCGCAGTACCCCTTGTCGCAGGACCGCAATACAGCTATCCCGAATATTATCCCGGCGGCGTTTTAAGGACGGAATATGTAGAGCAACTCGATGCCCTCGGTTTCGGAAGCTCGCCAATGATACTTGCACATCAGGTGCATGATATTGTTTGGACTTATTCGGAAATGACAAATTATTATCCCGATTCCATCAATGTACCTATGCTGATGATAGGCGGATGGTACGACCACAACATCAATATGATGATGGAATTTTTTGCCGGCATACGGCAATCCTCCGATATCATCGCACGCGACAAGCACCGCCTGCTGATGGGGCCATGGACACATAGCGGGCATGGCAACGCAGGCATTGGCGCCCCACAACAGGGAGAACTAACCTATCTGAATGCCGTTGGATGGAGCGACTCACTCGCCCTCATGCACTTTGATTATTACATGCGTTCTATAGCCAACAACTGGAACACCAGCCCATACATACAATATTACCAGATGGGCGAAAACACATGGCAAAGCTGCGTCTCTTGGCCTCCGGCAGGTATGAGCAACCATAATTTATATTTTCAGGAAGACGGAAGCATCAGTCAGACAATGCCACAAAATGCCGATGTTTACAAACAAATAGTTTACGACCCCCGTAACCCTTCACCCACCATTGGCGGGGCCACGCTGCACGCTGACCTTGAGCAGGGTCCTTATGACCAGGCGCCTCAGGTGGAAAACAAAAATGATATTCTTGTGTTTACCTCCGCTGTTCTTCTGCAAAATGTTGTTTTAAAAGGCAAAAGCACCATTCATCTTTATGTGTCGAGTGACAGAAAAGATACGGATTTCGCGGTTAGACTCACGGATGTTTATCCCGACAACAGTTCCATGTTGCTATACGACGGCATTGCCCGCATGCGCTTCCGCAACGGCTTCAACGCCTCCGATACCTCGTGCATGACACCCGGACAAATATATGAGATAGAAATTAATCTGCCCGACCAGGCTATCACATTTTTTTCAAACCACCGCATACGGGTGGATATCAGTTCATCCGATTATCCACGTTTCGACTGCAACCTGAACAACGGAGGGGCTATGTATGCGGCCGGTGACACGCTCATTGCCACCAATAAGGTGTATGTCGCCTCTAATTATGCTTCACATATCGTGATGCCCCTAAACGGATTCTTTGTTAATGTTGCCGAAAATTATCCTCAGAATAAGCATCAGATAAAAGTTTTTCCGAATCCTGCCGCACAGGAAGTGAACATACAATTTGACAAAATCCCTGAGGGCGCCACTGAAATAATTTTGTTTGACAACAACGGCAAAAAAGTCTTATCAAAAATCTGCACACCTTTGTTGGAAATGATGAACGTGCTTAACATCCCGCTGCAAGGCATGGCCGAGGGCGTTTATACAATGCACATTTCAGGCAGAAATATTAATTTTTCAGAAAAAATAATCATTAAAAAATAATGCTATGATAAATTTCGCGGCTTATCCGACTCTCTCTGAAGAACAATGGCAACAGAAAATAAACTCTCTGGCGGATATCTCTTACAGCCCTGAAGAGCTTCAGCAGGTTTATCGCAACATCCTTTCGATGGTTGACCTGACCACGCTCGAAGGCTCAGACACAACACCTAAAGTCTCCGCACTTTGTAAAAAAGCATACGAAATTGAAGATGCCGGGCTGCATATTCCAAAAGTGGCGGCGGTATGCGTTTACCCTACTTTTGTCAGGCAATGCAAAAGGGAGCTGCAGGGCAAAGAAATACATGTGGCTTCGGTAGCCGGCGCTTTTCCATCAGGGCAGTCGCCCTTGTTTGTGAAGCTGGAAGAAATTAAATACGCTGTGGATGAAGGCGCCGACGAGATTGACATGGTGATATCGCGGGGCACTTTTCTTGAGGGTGATTATCAGGTGGTTTTTTACGAGATTGCTTCTATTAAAAAAGCATGCGGTGCATCGCACCTTAAAGTCATCCTTGAAACCGGTGAGCTTATAACACCGGAAAATATCCGCAAAGCTTCGGAGATTGCCATTAATGCCGGCGGGGATTTTATTAAAACCTCCACCGGAAAAATTCAGCCGGCAGCCACAGAGCATGCTGCAGTAATTATGTGCGAAACCATAAAAGAGTATTTCGAAAAGACGGGAAAACATATAGGATTTAAGCCTGCGGGTGGCATAGCCGATGCAGCCACCGCTGTAAGATATTATAATATAGTAAGTTCAGTCCTTGGCAAAGAATGGTTGAATAAGAATTTGTTCCGTTTTGGGGCCAGCCGGTTGGTGGATAATTTAATAAATGTGATTAAATAAAACGAAATTACAATGAAAAAAGATTCAACAAAAAAATCTGTTTTTTCAATATATGCATTATGTTTTTTTACTCTTTTACCACTTTTTGCTTTCTCACAGCAATCAGACACCTGTGATTTTTTAATTAATAAAACAGCCATTTTTTATGGAGTTGATTTTTCAAAAGCCAAGTTGAAAAATATTAATAATTATGGGTTTCCTGATGTGGAAAAAATGAAAGCTTATTCATTCAATCATATCAATTATCTTTTAATGGAAGATTCTACTTTCACTGATTTAAAATACATTTTTTTAAAGAATAATGTTTATTATCGTTTTGAAACAGTTAAAAAAAGAAATATTGAGGCTAATTCTGAAGAGTTAATAAAACAAGAAACAAATTTATTAAGCCCAATAACAATTGACAGTATTATTAGCTTTTACCCCTTTGACTCAGTTTTGTCTGAATATGGGATTTTGCTCATTGTCCAAAATCTCGTATCTCACATTGGCGCAAATGATGTGGATGTTTCATACTCAAATCTTATTTTAACAGTATTTCAAACTTCAAACCACAAAATAATTTTAGCGATACCTATAAAAGGATTATGTGATCCTCGCGTCAAAGATGCCTTTGAGAAAATAGTATTTGAGGATTATTGGTTCAAAACGATAAAACATGGTTTATTTACAAAGAATTTTAAAAAGCTAAAAAAACGTAGTTGTAATAAATGATTTAGTCATGAATCAAAGACATTATTAAGACTTTATTATCCATAGATCAAATACACTATAAACAATAAAAGCCTTGGTTATCAAGGCTTTTAATTTAATTGGTAGCGGGGACGAGAATTGAACTCGTGACCTCCGGGTTATGAATCCGACGCTCTAACCACCTGAGCTACCCCGCCGAAAAAATTAATTTTATTAATAAAAAACGAGCAGCAAAAATAAATTTTTTATTAATCATACAAAGAACTTCATTGCGCAATTGAACCTGTCCCTTTCAGTTATGAATCCGACGCTCTAACCCTGCCTGCCGGCAGGCAGGCACCTGAGCTACCCCGCCGAAAAAAATAAGAACAATATATTTTTTGCGATCCCGGTTGGATTCGAACCAACGACCCACAGCTTAGAAGGCTGTTGCTCTATCCCCTGAGCTACGGGACCTTTTCCGGGTCTTTTTAAAAGTCGGGGTAGCAGGATTCGAACCTGCGACCCCCTGGTCCCAAACCAGGTGCGCTAGCCGGACTGCGCTATACCCCGAATATTTCAAATAACAACTTGCGGAGAGGGGGGGATTCGAACCCCCGGTACCAGTTGCCCAGTACGACAGTTTAGCAAACTGTTGGTTTCAGCCACTCACCCACCTCTCCAGGTATTTATACTGAATTAATAAATCAAAAATATAAAGAACACGTACTCCCTACATTTTTTGGGACTGCAAAAATATGAAAATGTTTTATAACCTCAAAGATTTTTTTGAGGGCATTCGTTCATTTATTTTCTTCCGGGATAAACCTTAAGCGCTTCTTCCAGGCATTTCATGGCTGCTTTCAGGTCTTCAACTTTTAACACATAACTTATGCGCACCTCATTTTTGCCCAGGCCTTTGGTGGAATAAAAACCCGTGGCAGGAGCAAACATAACCGTCTGATTCTCATATTCAAAACTTTCGAGCAACCACTGGCAGAATTTATCTGAATCGTCAATAGGCAAGCGTGCCACAGCATAAAAAGCCCCTTTCGGCTTCGGACAATAACAGCCGTGAATCTTATTTATTGACTCCACTACCACATTACGACGTGCAATATACTCCTCCATCACCTTATCAAAATAAGACTGCGGTGTGTCAATAGCTGCCTCCGCCATCACCTGGCCAAAAGTAGGAGGGCTAAGACGTGCTTGGGCAAACTTCATGGCCGTATTGTATATTTCTTTATTACGGGTGATAAAAATTCCTATCCTGGCGCCGCAGGCACTGTATCGTTTCGATACCGAATCAAGCAAAACCACGTTATTATCAATATCCTTAAGGTTCATCACCGAAAAATGTTTTTCCCCGTCATAGCAGAATTCGCGGTAAACTTCATCCGAAAACAGATAGAGGTCATGTTTCAGCACCAGTTCTCGCAGTTCCTGAAGTTCAGCCTCAGAATAAAGGTATCCTGTCGGATTATTGGGGTTGCAAATCAGTATAGCTTTGGTTTTAGGAGTTATCAGTTTTTCAAATTCACTTATCGGAGGCAAAGCAAAGCCGTTTTCGATGTTCGAAATAACAGGCTTCACCACAACGCCTGCCGTAATGGCAAATCCATTATAATTAGCATAAAAAGGCTCGGGAATGATAACTTCGTCACCCGGGTTCAGGCATGTCATAAATGCAAATAAAATGGCTTCGGAGCCTCCATTTGTAATAATTATCTGATTTTCGTCCACATCGATACCCCAATGTTTATAATATCCTGCAAGCTTTTTGCGATAGGATAAAATTCCGGCTGAATGGCTGTACTCCACCACTTTAATGCTGGTGGTTTTTAGCGCGTTCATTGCTACTTCAGGAGTTTCTATATCGGGCTGACCGATGTTCAGGTGATACACTTTGCGGCCCTTACGCTTGGCTTCGTCAGAATAAGGGACAAGTTTCCGAATAGGTGAAGCCGGCATAGCCAGGCCTTTTTCTGATATTTTTGGCATATTATTAAATTTTATTTAAAATAAAAAAACCGGTAAATAATTACCGGTACAAAGTTGAGCTTTTTTTTCGTAAAAACTAAATAATAATACCCGAATATGTATTATTGTTGTGTTTCCTTAACAGTAACAGTGCCTTTAATAACCAATGTAACAGAGGCATTTGTGGCATTTGAAAGTACGGTGATGGTTTTGCTGAAAGAGCCGACAATATTTGTATTATATCCTACTTTTATTTCGCCTTTTTGACCGGGCAGTATAGGCTCTTTGCTCCATGTTGGTGTTGTGCAGCCGCATGATTTTCTCACGTCAGATAGTATCAAAGGTTCATTGCCTGAATTTTTAAATTTGAAAACACAGTCGCCATCTGAACCCTGAACAACAGTGCCATAATCGTGTTCAAGGCTTTCAAAGCTAATTTCGGGCCCACTGGCTTTGGGGGTTGTTGCCGGTTTAGCGGCAGTTTGTGAACTTGCTGCAAAAGCAATGAAAAACATCATACTTAATACTAAAGCTATTTTTTTCATTTTTTTAAAAATATTAATTTGTTAATTATTAGGTGTTGGTGTAAATCCTTCATTTATCTTTTTTTCAGGTAAAATTTCATTAGGTTTTTGCAAAATATTGCCTTTTATAGACAAAGTTAAATTCGGTTCGGTTGCATTGGATACAACATAAATCTGCTTGCTGATAGTTCCTATTCTTTTTGTGTCATAAGAGACCTGTATGCTTGAGCTTTGTCCCGGTAAAATAGGTTCTTTGGGCCACTTGGGCACGGTGCAACCGCAGGATGAACGTACATTTGACAAAATCAAAGGCTCATCGCCGGTGTTTTTAAAGGTAAACTCACATTTGCCATCTGCCCCCTGATAAATAGTACCATAATCATATACAAGATAATCAAACGTAACAATAGGGCCTTTCTTCTGCTGCGAAAATACATTCACTGCTGCGAGGCTTAAAACCAAAAAAATAAATACAAGTTTTTTCATACTTCGAAAAATTGATATGCAAAATTACAAATAAAAATTTCTGATTGTAATGCATTCTCAAATATAATGCCAAAAGTAAAAAACTTAAACGTTTTTTATTTTTAAAAACTTGGAGCCAAACAGAGTATTTTATCATAATATAATTCCTTTTAGTTAAAAATGAGTTAAACAAGCACGAATCTCATCAATAATATCTATTTTTACAAAGTAAATTATTAACAATAAAGGCTTTATGAAAAAATTATTTTTTATCTCATTATCAGTATTTTTTTGTTTTTCATCAGTGTTTTCGCAGGTTTATACAGGAAAAATTGCTGACACCTATGTAAAAGGAAGCGAGAAAGTATGGTTTTCAAAAAACAATAATAATCCTGCATACATTAAACTTAAAAGCTCCTGCCAACCAGAATTTTCGGATTTAAGCAATTGGTTTCGCAAAACTTTCAACACAGTTGACGGGCTTAACTTCATCATCAAGAAAACAGAGACTGACAAACTGGGCTTTACTCATTACAGGTGCATTCAAACATATAATGAAACTGAAATTTTCGGTACTGATTTTATAGTTCATGTCCGTGATGGAAAAATCAATTCGCTCAATGGGAAGGTCATCAGTGATATTCACATTTCCAACAATACTTCATTTTCAGAAAATGAAGCCATAAACTTTGCATTATCATTTACCAATGCTGACGAATATATGTGGCAAAGCCCGGAAGATGAAAACAGGCTGAAAGAAATAAAAGGCAACACCGGAGCAAGTTATTACCCTACTCCGACAAAAATTATTCTTTACGATGAAGCGACTAAAACCCATCGTTATGCATACCAAATTGATGTATTTGCCAAAAAGCCACTATCACGTAAAAATGTATATGTGGATGCCCAAAACGGCAGCATACTGAAAACACTTAACAAACTTCATGAAACAGATGTCCCCGGCACAGCAGTTACAAAATACAGCGGCACACAAACCATCACCACCGATTCAATGGCTCCAGACTCTTACCGCCTACATGAAACAGGAAGAGGCAACGGAATCAGGACTTACAATATGCAGGAACAAACCAATTATTCTTCAGCTGTGGATTTTACCGATTCCGATAATTATTGGGATAACGTAAATGCCCAGATTGACGAAGCCGCCACAGACGCACACTGGGGTGCCGAAATGACTTACGATTACTACATGCAGCATCATAGCCGCAACAGCATTGATGGAGATGGATTTGCCCTGATTAGTTATATACATTATGATAACGAATATGCCAATGCTTTCTGGGACGGAGAAAAAATGACTTACGGAGATGGAGAAAACAATAACCCTTTTACCACATTGGACATATGCGGACACGAAGTTTCACATGGATTGACTGAATTTACTGCCGGACTAATTTATGAAAAAGAATCAGGAGCACTAAACGAAAGCTTCAGCGATATTTTCGGCACCTCCATTGAATTTTTCGGCAAACCGGCACAAGCTAACTGGACATGCGGAGAAGATATGGGTTACATTATTCGTAATTTGTCGAACCCGAACGAAAAAGATGACCCCGATACTTATGACGGGGATTTCTGGGTGGACCAAAACTGCAGCCCCAGCAGCCAGAACGATTATTGCGGGGTGCATACCAACAGCGGGGTACTGAACTTTTGGTTTTACCTTGTTTCCATGGGAGGCTCGGACACCAATGATATTGGCAATGCATACAATGTTTCGGGAATAGGTATTGATGATGCCGCCGCTGTAGCTTTCCGCTTACTGACAGTTTATCTTAACAGCACTTCCGACTACGCCGATGCCCGCTTTTACGCTATTGTTTCTGCCACAGAGCTTTTCGGAGGATGCAGCCCCGAAGTGGAAACCGTTACCAATGCTATGTATGCAGTAGGAATCGGCGCCCCTTACACTTCAGATGTAGTCGTTGAATTCTCAGCCAACAACAATGAATCCTGCACAGCACCTCTGCAGGTGCAGTTTCATAACTTTTCTACCAATGCTACGGATTTCATCTGGTATTTCGGCGACGGCGACACCAGCCATCAGGCAAACCCTTATCATACCTACACAGCCCTTGGCGACTACGATGTAAAACTTATTGCTTCCAGCACAGGGTGCGGAATTGATTCGCTAACACAAACAGCTTTTGTAAGCATTGCAAGCACGAATTCTAATTATGCTGTTATGCCTGCCAGCGGCACAGTACAGACACTTACCTGCTGCACCGGCAGTTTATTCGACAGCGGCGGGGAAACAGGGGAATATGCCAACAATACCGACGGCAGCATCACCATATCCCCCTTCGGTGCAGCAACTGTCAGGCTCTATTTCAGTTCTTTTAGCTTCGAAAACGGATATGATTACTTATATGTTTACGATGGCCCGTCAACAGCTTCGCCACTTATCGGCCAATATGACGGCAGCAACCTCCCTGAAGGCGGGACTATTATATCTACATACGGCTCCATCACTTTAAGGCAGACAACTGACCAGGGGCTTGTTGAGTCAGGCTTCGCACTCAGCTGGCAATGCGACATGCCTACCGCAGCACCGACAAGCAATTTTAATACCTCTGAAACTTCTACTTGTTCAGGCGTGGTTCATTTTCAAGATTTTTCATATAACGGCCCCATATCCTGGCATTGGGATTTCGGCGATGGTGACACTTCCAACCTGCAGAATCCAGTTCATGCTTACCAGTCGGAAGGCTTGTACACTGTGAGCCTTACAACTCAGAATGCTTTCGGGTCGAATACATATACACGCACCGACTATATCGAGGTCAGCAACCTTCCTGATGCCCCCATTGCAATCAGCGACACAGGGTGCCTCTCCGAAACAGTGCATTTATCGGCCAGTGGACAGGGACAACTTGAATGGTACGATATGCCCGTGGAAGGAACACTGCTGCATACCGGCCCGGATTTTATCACCCCGGTACTTAACACCTCCGCAACGTACTATATTGAAGACAAACTGGTGCCTGCATCGCAATATGTTGGGAAACTCAATAATTCAGGCAGCGGAGATTATTTCGGCAACCCCACCAATATTCATTACCTGATATTTAATGCGGCTGTGCCACTTACCATTGCTTCTGTTAAAGTTTATGCCGAATATGACGGCAACCGCACCATACTCCTCAGGGATTCAAATGCAACGGTGCTTCAATCCGCTACCATTTATATACCTGATAATGAAAGTCGCATCACCCTGAATTTCGATGTGCCTGCCCAAAACAAACTTCAACTTGTCGGCGACGGCTCCCCTGACCTATTCCGCAACAACCAGAACGCTGCTGCTTATCCTTACACTATCGCCAACATGGTTACCATCACCGAATCCAGCGCCTCGCTGCCGCCCTACAATGTTTCGGGAAACTATTATTATTTCTACGATTGGGAAGTGCACGAAAAAGCATGCTCCAGCCCCAGAGTGCCTGTAAAAGCTACTGTTGTTGATTGCACCGGGTTTGAAGAACCTGCAGAAAATTTCAGCATAAAAGTGTATCCCAACCCTTCCGAAGAAAATGTATTTGTAGAGTTCAATATATCATCTGGTGAAGACTATACTCTTGCAATCTATAATATTATCGGCAAAACTGTATTTAATAAAACAGGCGCTTGCATTACCGGAAAAAACCTATTGCAAATAAATTGCAATGACTTTGAAAGTGGTATTTATCTGCTGCAATTCAGAAGCAAATCTCAGTCGTACACGCAAAAGCTTATTATACAGTAGTTTTACAGCAACCCCAGTTCCAGTTTGGCAGCGGGTGTCATCATGTCCTGGTTCCATTCGGGTTCGAAAACCACATCCACATAAACACCGGTAACACCCCTTACAGACTGCACCGCATTGCGCACATCCACGGGCAGGGACTCGGCCACAGGACAGTTGGGAGAGGTCAGTGTCATTTTAATGTTTACGGAAAAAGCATCGTTAATGTCAATCTCATAAATAAACCCAAGGTCATAAACATTCACGGGAATTTCGGGATCGAAAACAGTTTTTAGTTTTTCGATGATGATATCTTCAAGTTCAGCTTTATTCATTTTTTATTTATTAGATTCGAATTTAGTTTTATAAACCAACGCATACAATTTCATCTGTTTTATCATAGAGTTAAGGCCGTTGGAACGGGTGGGCGAAAGGTGCTCGCGCAAACCTATTTTGTTAATAAATTCCATGTCTGCATTTATTATTTCGTCACAACTTCTGCCCGAAAGCACACGGATAAGGATGTTCACTATTCCCTTGGTAATGATAGCATCGCTATCAGCAGTGAAAAATACCATGCCGTCTTTATAATCAGCATAAAGCCATACCTGCGACTGACAGCCGGAGATAAGATAATTCTCCGTCTTGTATTTTTCATCAATAAGCGGCAGCGTTTTCCCCAATTCAATAATATGATTGTATTTATCAAGCCATTCGTCCAGCATCTGAAATTCATTAATTATTTCAGACGATGCTTCTTCGTATGTTTTCATTTGGATGTTGTTATTGATTTATATTTTAAATGCTCAATAATCAATTTGCAATGAACAATGTTCAATTATAAAAAATTTTTATTTGGTTTTATGCTCACTGTTTTTCTGAGCAGTAGCAATGCTTTTGGCTATGATAGCTATCAGCTCTTCTGTTTCAGTAAAAATATTCATAAGTTTGCTCAATGGAGATATCATTTCTTTTTTTTGCATTATTTTTAAACATGTACGACACTCTTTTAATTCTTTAAGAATAATGCTAAGTTTATGAATAAAATCAGCACGAGACTCCGCTGCCTGAGCTTCTCCGTAGTTTAAGGCCGGTGAATGACAAGAACGGATAAGTTGTCCGGCAATATAATTGCCTGCCCTTGAGTTGGGTAATAATTCAATAATATCAGTCATACTACAAGTATAGTCAACAAGCCGGTCTTCCAAATCATACTTTTTGTTCATATATAATTTGTTTCCCCTTTTATATTACGCTTTGATTATTGAACATTGAATATTGAACATTAAAAATTTTTCATAGAAATGCTATTCAAACATTACTTTAATCTTCAGCAGTGCTTCTGCCATGATATCAATTTCTTCCTTCGTATTATAAACAGCAAAGGATGCACGCACCGTTCCGGGAATACCGAAAAAATCCATAAGCGGCTGGGTACAGTGGTGGCCAGTACGGACAGCAATTCCCATCTTATCAAGTATGACACCGGCATCGTAAGGATGAATATTGCTCAGCAAAAAAGACAATACTGATGTTTTATGCCCTGCCGTACCGAAAAAACGCATGTCTTCTAATCCGCTAAACTTTTGAGTTGCATGGGTTAACAATTCGTTTTCATGTGCAGAGATGTTTTCATAACCCACATCAAGAATAAAATTTATGGCTTCCTTTAATCCGATGACATCAGCAACACTGGGTGTCCCTGCTTCAAATTTGAAAGGTAGTTCGTTAAAAGTTGTTTTTTTAAAACTCACATGTTTAATCATCTCACCACCGCCCTGGTATGGTGGAAGCTCTTCAAGAATTTTTTCTTTTCCATATAGCACTCCTACACCCATGGGCGCAAACATTTTGTGCCCGGAGAAACAATAAAAATCGCAATCCAGTTCCTGTACATCCACCGGAAGGTGCGAAATGGCCTGTGCACCGTCAATCAGAACAGGAATGTTGCGGGAATGAGCAGTTTTGATAATATGCTGAATGTCATTTATTGTTCCTAAAGTATTGGAAACATGTGTTACCGCCACAATTTTGCAGTTGTTATCCAGCAGGTTTTCCAACTGGTCAGTTATCAGGCATCCCTTTTCATCTATGGGCAATACATGGAGTTTTGCTTGTTTTTCATCACATGCCATTTGCCAGGGAACAATATTTGAATGATGCTCCATTGCCGTTATCAGAACAGCATCACCCGCATTCAGAAATTTTTTTGAAAAAGAAGCAGCGACAAGATTTATAGATTCTGTAGTTCCTCGCGTAAAAATAATTTCATGGGTGTGTTTGGCATGGATGAACTGCTGAATGGCTTTGCGACTTTCTTCAAAAGCAGAAGTTGCCTGTTGGCTCAGGTAATGCACGCCCCTGTGAATGTTACTGTTAAAGTTTGTGTAGTAATCTGTAAGGGCATCAATGACACGCTGGGGTTTTTGCGTGGTGGCTGCATTATCAAAATATATCAATGGTTTGCCGAAAATTTCTTTTTTCAGGAGGGGAAACTGTTTTCTGATATAATTGATGTCCGCTTTTTCGCCCATAACTCAGACTTTACTCATATCTATTTCAAAGTTGATAATATCGTTTTCCTTACAATGCAACACACACTGGTCGCAAATAGAAAGTTCGCCTTTGAGCCTTTTTGATATCATATCTTCAATACGTTCGCGAAGCAATTCTATTTTTATTTTTCCGGCAATTTCTATTGCAAAAGCATACATCAGAAGCATACGTGCATTACGTTCGCAAATGCCTCTTGATTTAAGATAAAATAAAGCTTCGGGGTCTAGCTGTCCTACCGTAGCGCCATGGCTGCATTTCACATCATCGGCATAAATTTCAAGAAAAGGTTTGGTTCTCACATGAGCCGTGTCTGTGAGAAGAATGTTTTTATTGCTCTGGTAAGCTTCGGTTTTCTGAGCATCACGGCATACATGGATGTGTCCGTTAAACACCGCGCTGGCATTGTCGTCAATGATACCCTTGAATTTTTCGTAACTCGTTGTTTCTGGAGCAATATGGTCAACATAAACCTGATTATCCACATGCTGTTCCTTATCCACAAGGTAAAGTCCGTAAACTTTTGCTTCGGAACCTCTACCGGCAAGCATGGCATGAGTTTCATTGCGGACTACACCACCGTTAAGCGTTAACGTATTCGTGTGTAATCTGGCACTTTCTTCCAGCAGGCAAAACGTTGTTGTAATTACCGTTGAAAGGCTGTCTTTATTCTGAAGCTTATAATAATCGAGTTCGGAATTATTATCAAGAAAAATTTCTGAGCAGGCGTTAATAAAACTTTTTTTATATTTTGTGGAATCATCGCAATAAACAAGTGTTAATTTTGAGTTTTTACCCAATATAATCAAGTTGCGAGGCTGCATGAAAAGATCTTCATCCGTATTGACGATGTTTACAATTTGCAAGGGTTTTTCTATGGAAACCCCATCAGGAATAAAAATAAAAATTCCATCCTGAGCGAAAGCAGTGTTCAAAGAAGTCAGCCCGTTCTTCTCCATCATGGCAGCTCTGCCGTAATATTTTTCAATAAGTTGCGGATATGCGCCGAAAGCTGCAGCAAGGCTTCCAGCGATTACTCCATTCGGAAATTCGGTAAGCGGTTTTTGCTTATAGACATACCATCCATTGAGTTGAGTAAATAATAAGGTTTCAAAATTATGTATCTCGCAACGAAAAATCTTGTCAATATCCACTTTTTCATCTGAAGGCTCAAAATGAAAATTGTAAGTATTCGATAAGGAATCAATAAGACTGGTGTTTTTCCATTCTTCAATATCTCTTGTAGGGAAACCGTTTGTTAAAAAAAAAGCAAGTGCTTTCTTCCTTAATTCAGAAATATACGCATTATCATTTGAACAAATCTCCGTTTTATATTGTTCAAAAAGGCTAACTAATTTTTCTTTTTCCGGAACAAGTGTTGCAGGGTTCATGGGTTTCATTTTTCTTGTTCTTCTTTAATCCAGTCGTAGCCTTTTTCTTCGAGCTCCAGTGCCAGTTCTTTCCCGCCTGATTTCACAATGCGGCCTTCAAACAGCACGTGAACAAAATCTGGAATTATGTAATCCAGCAAGCGTTGATAATGAGTAATAATTATAAAAGCATTATCAGGGCGGCGAAGTTTGTTGACACCATTGGCAACAATTTTGAGTGCATCAATATCAAGCCCCGAATCCGTTTCATCAAGTATTGCCAGCGTCGGCTCCAGCATGGCCATCTGAAAAATCTCATTGCGTTTTTTTTCTCCACCGGAAAAGCCTTCGTTCACCGAACGGCTGGTAAGGTTAGAGTGTATTTCCACCATTTTTTTCTTTTCATCCATCATTTTCAGAAACTCTGATGCTGAAAGCTGCGGCAGGCCTTTGTATTTGCGGTGTTCATCCACCGCTGTTTTCATAAAATTTGTCATACTGACACCCGGAATTTCTACCGGATATTGAAACCCCAAAAAAATTCCCTCTCTCGAGCGGTCTTCGACAGGCACGGTTAACAGGTCTTTTCCCTTATATTTTACTTCACCTTCGGTAATTTCAAAAACATCACGACCTGCTATTACCGAAGCCAGTGTGCTTTTTCCGGTGCCGTTGGGGCCCATGATTGCGTGGACTTCTCCTGCGTTCACATTTAAGTCCAGCCCTTTTATAATTTTCTTATTATTAATAGAGACCTTAAGGTTTTTAATTTCGAGCAGAAGCATGGTGTTTTTATTTATTACGGAAATATTATAGGTTATTTTACAAATTGATAAAAAGTTAATTTCAAAAAGCTCATCATTTATTTTTCATCCCTTTAAGCAGTTTCAGCTTCGCTTCAAGCAGAGCGACTTCCTGTTTGGCTTTATTTATCTTGCTTTCAAATTCAGTTTTAAGTACCTGAGCGTTTTTAGAGTTTGCCAGAAAGCCAATGTTATTTTCCCAAAGGTTGATTTCGTTTTTAATAGCAGAAATTTTTGTTTCCAGTTGAAACCGTTCTTTTGAAAGCATCCTCCCCGCATCGGGGTCTCCCTGCAAAGATTCAATACGAGTTTTGTAGTGCAATGTGCTCATCTCCACGGAAGATATCTTCAATTTATCCATCAACTGATTTATTGTCTGCCGGTATTTTTCCTGCAGAATTTCTTTTACATCCATAGGCACATATCCTATTGTAACCCATTCTCTCTGAAAATTTTTCAGTGCTTCAAAATTTTCATTTTTATTATCGCTGAATTCAAAAGATAGCATACGCTCAAGCAAAGCCTCTTTCTTTTTCAGGTTTTCCTGTTCATTGCTCTGGATGTTTGAAAAATACTCAGATTTTCTTTTAAAAAAATCATCACAGGCAGCACGAAATCTTTTCCATACTTTTTCGGAATAGCGTTTTGGCGCAGGCCCGATTTTTTTCCACTCCTGTTGCAAATTTAATATTTCTGCGGTACTTTGTTTCCAGTTGCTGTTGTTAACAACCGCTTCGGCCTGCACACATAAACCCAGCTTCAGGTTGTAGTTTGTAATCTGCTGTTCTTTCAGCTGGCTAAAAAATTCATTTTTATTGTTGTAAAACAAGTTCACGGCACTCCGGAAACGTTCCCATATTTCATCGTTGAATTTTGCCGGTGTGCGGCCAATACTGTCCCATAATTCCTGCATTTCCAGAACTTCAGCTGTCTTTGCTTTCCAGTCATTGCCCGTGGCTATCTCTCCGGCATTTATTGCTTCCATTTTTTCACACAAAGCTGTTTTTGCAAGAAGGTTGGCCTCCTGTTCGCTCTGTAATTTGGAATAATATTCCCTTCGTGCCTGGTTTATTTTATCCGATACCGTTTTAAACCTTTCCCAAATCTCATCCTTCTTGTCCTGTGGAATTGGACCAATCTCTTTCCATTCATCATGATATTTTTGAAGAAGCTTGAACGATTTTGTAATTGATTTTTCGAATAGAAGCTCTTCAACTTTTTCGCATAAAAGTATCTTCTGCTCAAGGTTCTTTTTCAGGTCAAGGTCTTTAAGTTCTTTGCCTATTTTAACTTTTTCAAAAAACTTATCTACGAGGTAATGATAATTGTTCCATAAACTTTCTATTTCATTCCGTGGAACCTGCCCTATCTGCTTCCATTTCTCCTGAAGAATTTTAAATTCATCATAGGTTTTCTTAAGTGATTCTTCAGAACTAATAAGTTGTTTTATCTCTTCCAGTATTTGTTTCTTTTGTTCAAGGTTTTCAAGTTTAGCTCTTTCTTGCCGTGCATCGTCATGAACTTTTTTTTCTTTGTAAATATCAAAAGCATTTTTAAACCTTTCCTCAAGGGTATCGGCAGGTTGTATATAGTCCTCTTTATTGCCTCCATCGGCCAGGTATTTATCCATAGCTGCCTGTTTTTCGGCTTTGGTTCTTCTAAGATATACTACCTTGATGCCCGCGACACGTGCTTTAATTTTGCTTATTTCATTCGACTGAACAAGCTCTTCCAGCTTTGACACAAGTTCTTCTCTTGAAAGTTCAGTAAAATCTGTTTGAAGTTGTTCCTCGTGTTCCTCTTCCATATCAGTATCGGAAGCAACAAAATCAGCTTCATGAAGCAATCTGTCTTCAGGTTCGTTTTCTGGGACTTCTGTTGTTTTTTTTGCAGCTAATGCTTTTTTTGAAGGTAATTTCCTTGCTGCAATTTTTACGGATTTGCCTTCAGGGGCTTCGTTATCAACAGGTTTCGCCTCATTTTCATTGAAAGGTTCCTGCGTTACCTCTGCTGCATCATTTTTAATTTCGGGAATGTTTTTTTTACCGGTTCTTTTCTTCTGTTTAGTAGGTTCATTATCTGTTACATCATCTACAGCCGTAACTACAGAATTTTCAGTAATGTCCATACCATCAGCAGTTTTTTTGTTTACCACCTTTTCGGTTTTATGGGAAGATGTTTTTTCAGTTTGTTCGCTCATAATAATTAAATATAATAAAATACCGAAACCTATTCGGAATCAGTAAGGAAGATTGCAATTAAAGAAAGCAAAAATAATATAATTTATCTCGAAAATACATTAAAACTTTTATGCTATGTTATTATATTTCAAATATGAAAGGGTGTCAAGCCATCAATCCAAGGCTCTTTTATTGAACATAATGTAACCGATATTAAACATGATTGACAATGGTTTATACTCTCTGTGATAATAGGATATGCTTAAACTGATGGGGCATATAGGGCTGTTATATACCAAAGCGGCATAAGCAAGAGCGCTGCGGGTTTCAAAAATTTTACCATAATGAGCTTCGTATTTTTCGGTGCTGAGAATTTCCTGATAAGGTTGAAATAAATAACCCTCCAAACGAAAATGTATTCGTTTGTAAATATTAAAAATATTCCTTATGCCAACAGCAGCAAAATTATTCGCCCTGTATTCAGGCAAAAAATACGCTTTGCTTTCGGGAGTCGGTTGAAAAGCAGGGGCCGAAAGCAAACTGGAAGTATAGTTAAAAAAAAGCGGTTTATTGGTTATCACAGCTTCGGCAAGTATGCCAAAATGATAAAAGTTTGCCACTTTAAAATACTTTGTATAATGAATTTTAAATTGCGCCCAGTGCCTCAGCTTATAATCAGACATCTTGTTTAGAGAAGTTGAACCCGGGACATTTGTTTCACCCCCGTAAACATATCTTGCATCAATGATGAGGTTATCTCCTGATATTTCATATTGTTTCCTGTCAAGATAATTTCTTTCATAAAAGAAGTGTGCGGTAATAAAATCAAAATTTGTGCGGTCGGCAGTATCGGTCTTCGAAAACAAGTTATGCTGATAGTATTGATTGCGTTTACGGGCTATAGCTGCACCGATGGAAAATTTCCCTTTATTTCCGGCAGGCATTGAAAAATCAGTCATAAAATTTATCTCATTTTCAACTAGATATGAAGGCATTATATCCTCCAGAAAGCGAATCGTTGTTTTAAAATAATCCCATTTGCTTATTGAAAAAGATGTTTCCAGCGATAATGGCACACGAGTGGGAAAATCAAAACGGTTTTTAATGTGTGCAGAGTTATAGAATTTCCCAATATAAAAATTAACCGATAACTTGCTGGCTGTGAGGCCGAGATACTTATATTGCAATCCGACATAAGCTCCGGTTATACTGCCGGAAGAAATCAAGCCCCCGAACTGAGCAACAAAATTTTTCTCTTTTTTAACTTTCAAGGTTAAATTATAAAATCCTGTTTTTTTATTATAGTGTGCTTTAGGGTAAATTGATTCTATTTTATCATCGGCAATAAGCCTGAAATACTCCATTTTCAGTTTACTGACAGTAAAAACGGTGTCTGAATGCATTATAGACCTTCGGATGTACTCTGCCTGCAAGGGGTTAACGCCTTCGATGGTAATGGAATCAAAGAGTAAGGGCGGTTTTTTTAGCAGGAATTTATTTCTTTTGTTTGAGCGTTGTTCTTTGTTAATGGTATCAGAAACATATTTTTTTATTTCGGGTATTTTTTCCAAAGCAGCATAATAGCCCAGTTCAATCATTTCTTTTGCTTTTTCATACTCGAGTTCTTTCACCTTCGGTAAATCTGGCTCAATCATTATTCCATTTTCACAAATAACACTATAATTAGTATTTGTGGTCAGCATATTTTGTATCTGGGAAATAATATTGGTTTCATCAATATCCGAAGTAACCCAGTTTTTTGCTACATTACTACCAATGATATAGTCGGGATTAAAATCCTCAAGAGCTACATCCGCAGGAAAATTATTATACATTCCCCCATCGAATAATAAGCGGTCATCAACCTTAATCGGCTTGAAATAAAAAGGGTATGTCAAAGAAGCCCTTACCGCTTCGGGAAAGTATCCACGTTTCATGGTAACGGCTTTTTTATCCACAATGTCTGCAGCCACACAGCGAAAAGGGATATACAGGCTGTCGAAATTTTCATTGGCAGCCACTCCTGCACCCGTCAGGAAATACATCAACCCAAAATCTATTTGATCAGTTTTTCTGATATTTGTGGGAAGTTTATAATTTAATATGGTATCATAATTAAATTTTACATCCAGCCAGGAAGCATCCGGGTGATCCTGTTTAAAGTAAAAAAAATATTTATCTTCCACAGTACCTTTTGTCCAGTGAAGAAATTCCGGTGAAGTGATAATTTTTTCAATCTGTTCAGGGGTGTTGCCTGCCGCATATAAACTTGCCACCACAGCGCCCATAGACGTACCGGCAATATAATCAACTGGAATATTATTTTCTTCAAGAGCTTTCAGCACACCCACATGTGCCGAGCCTTTAACTCCTCCTCCGCTAAGTACCAGCGCCACTTTCTGGGCATTGGAAAAATAAGGACAAATAAGCCAAAGGGCTGATAAAACAATGAATTTCTTGATATAGTGAGAAAAAACTATCAACTATTTAATTATTACTATTTATTTTAACGCTTGTTAAGTTCTTCTATTATGTCTTCTATATATCGGGTTCATACAAATATTAAAACATAAATTAGTATGATATTTCTGTTAAAGTTTAACCCAAAACCATTGCTTAAAACCAAAGGCTCTTTTACGGAATAATTTCATATAAGTTCTATAAAAAACCCCTTGTCAAATAATCAACAAGGGGTATATTACAAAAACAAGAATTATTGATTTTTTTCTGCCATTTTCATATTAAAATCTATTTGTGCCAGGCGCTGGTAACTTCTGTATCTCCATTTGGCATTTTCTTCAGCTGCTTTAAAGAGTTCTTCTGCTTCCTGAGGAAATGTTTTCTTTAGCGATGTAAAACGCACTTCGCTGTTCAGGAAATTCTGGAACTCTTCCCATTTTGGCTCTTTCGAATCTAAAGTGAAGGGGTTTTTCCCCTCTTTCTCTAACAATGGGTTGTAGCGATATAATGACCAATATCCGGCTTCCACTGCCAGGGCAGCCTGCTCCTGCGATTTCCCCATACCTGCCCGCAGGCCATGGTTAATACATGGAGCATAAGCAATTATCAAAGAAGGTCCTGGATATGCTTCAGCTTCTTTAATCGCCTTAAAATATTGCCCGTAGCTTGCGCCCATGGCAACTTGTGCAACATATACATATCCATAGGACATGGCCATCATGCCCAGGTCCTTTTTACGAATGCGTTTTCCGGCGGCTGCAAATTTTGCAACAGCAGCAATAGGTGTGGATTTGGATGCCTGTCCTCCAGTATTGGAATAAACTTCTGTGTCGAGTACAAGTACATTTACATCGCTGCCTGACGCAAGTACGTGGTCAAGTCCGCCATAACCAATATCATAAGCCCAGCCGTCGCCACCAAATATCCATACTGATTTCTTTACCAGGTAATCTTTAAGCTCAAAAATTTGTTTTGCTATCGGATTTTCGGATTTTTCAATCAGGGGGATAATTTTTTTAGCAGCAGCATCCGAAGCTTCAGCGTTGTTCATGCCATCAAGCCAAGCTTTGAAAGCTTCTTTGGTTTCGGCCGGAAGGTCTGATTCCAAACCTGTTTTCATCAGTCTTTCAATGCGTCCACGCAGTTTTCTGACACCGGTTTCTATTCCGTAGCCATATTCGGCATTATCTTCAAAGAGAGAGTTCGCCCAGGCAACGCCTTTGCCTGATTTTGCTATTGAATATGGAGTAGCTGGCGCTGAGCCGCCATAAATGGAAGAACATCCTGTAGCGTTGGCTACGATCATTCTTTCGCCAAAGAGCTGAGTGATCAGTTTTATGTATGGAGTTTCACCGCAACCGGCGCAAGCACCCGAGAATTCAAATAACGGCTGTGCAAACTGGCTGTTTTTGAAAATTTTGAAAATATCAATATTGGATGTTTTGTATCCAACCTTTTCCTCCATATAGGTATAACGTTCTATTTCGGCTTCCTGTGTTCCAAGCGGTTTCATTTCCAGCGCCTTGACCTTAGCGGGACAAACATCTTCGCAATTGCCGCAACCTGTACAATCAAGCACGGTAACCTGCATGCGGAATTGCAATCCTTCTAACTCTTTTCCGACAGCTTTCAGTGTTTTGGTATTTGCCGGTGCGTTTTTCAGATCGTTTTCATTCAACAGGAACGGCCTGATGGCGGCGTGAGGGCAAACAAAAGCACATTGGTTGCACTGGATGCAATTTTCAGGGATCCATTCGGGAACGTTAACGGCAACACCTCTTTTTTCGTAACGGGTGGTGCCTGATGGGAATGTTCCGTCTTCCCTGTTTAAGAATGCGCTTACAGGAAGATCATCGCCTTTCATGGCATTGATGGGGGCGAACACATTTTTAATGAAATCAGGAAGATTTTTATCATCTAGGGCCACGTCATCAGGAAGATTTTTCCAGTCGGCAGGCACGCTCACTTCAACTACACCTTCAACACCTTTATCAATAGAAGCGATGTTCAGTTTCACGACCTCTTCGCCTTTTCTTCCATAGGTTTTTTCGATGGCTTTTTTCATATGGTTCACAGCCAGGTCAAAAGGTATCACGTTGGATACTTTGAAAAATGCTGTTTGCGTGATCGTATTGGTTCTGTTTCCTAATCCGATTTCTTCAGCGATTTTGGTTGCGTTGATGATATAAAATTTAATATCGTTGGCAGCAAGGTACTTCTTTATTTTATTCGGCAGATGTTTTTTGGTTTCTTCCGCATCCCAGATACTGTTCAGCAGGAAGGTACCACCTTTTTTCAGGCCTTTCAGCATATCATATTTTTCAAGGTATGCCGGAACGTGGCAGGCAACAAAATCCGGAGTGTTTACCAGGTATGGAGCCCTGATTACTTTGTCACCAAAACGAAGGTGAGAAACTGTAATACCGCCTGATTTTTTCGAGTCATAGGCAAAATAGGCCTGGCAATATTTATCGGTGGTTTCGCTGATGATCTTGATTGAATTTTTGTTGGCGCCGACCGTGCCGTCTGATCCGATACCGTAAAACTTGGCTTCGTATGTTCCTTTTGGGGTAACGCTGATTTCGGGTAACAACGGCAGTGATTTAAAGGTAACGTCATCAACGATACCCACGGTGAACTGGTTTTTTGGTTCTTTTAGTTTCATGTTTTCAAAAACGGAAACCATCATGGCGGGGGTGGTATCTTTTGAGCTCAAGCCGTACCTTCCGCCGACGATCATCGGGGCGCCGGGTTTGTTGTAGAAGAGGTCCCGAACATCAAGATAAAGAGGCTCGCCGTTAGCTCCGATTTCTTTGGTGCGGTCGAGAACCGTAATTCTTTTTGCTGTTTTCGGGTAAACCTTCATGAAATATTTTTCTGAAAAAGGACGATACAAATGAACCGAAATTAAACCTACTTTTTCGCCTTTGGCCACGAGATAATCAACAACTTCCTTCAGGGTTTCGGTGATGGAGCCCATGGCCACCACAATATTTTCGGCATCTTTTGCACCGTAATACGTAAATGGATGGTATTCCCTGCCGGTGATTTTTGCCATTTCGTTCATATAGTGTTCGACCATGTCGGGAACGGCATCGTAGTATTTGTTGGCAGCTTCGCGTGACTGGAAATAAATATCCGGGTTTTGTGCGGTACCGCGTGTAACGGGATGTTCTGGGTTAAGTGCGCGGTCGCGGAATTCTTTCAAAGCTTTTTTGTCGAGGAGCTTTTCCATGTCTTCCATAGCAGGAGCTTCTACTTTCTGAATCTCGTGTGAAGTACGGAATCCATCGAAGAAATGAAGAAACGGTACTCTTGATTTGAGGGTTGTAAAATGTGCTACGGCTGCTATATCCATAATTTCTTGTACGCTACCGGTGGCGAGCATTGCAAACCCAGTGTTACGGGTTGCCATTACGTCACTGTGGTCGCCAAAAATTGATAATGCCTGAGCAGCAAGGCTGCGGGCAGATACATGTAATACACCCGGTAGTAATTCACCGGCAATTTTATACATATTCGGGATCATCAGCAACAATCCCTGTGAAGCAGTATAAGTAGCGGCAAGTGAGCCAGCCTGAAGCGCGCCGTGCAGTGCGCCGGCAGCGCCTGCTTCCGATTGCATTTCGGATAGGCTTACCGTTTCACCGAAAATATTTTTTTTCCCGGCGGCGGCCCACTCATCAATATTTTCTGCCATGTTAGATGATGGTGTTATTGGGTAAATACATGCTACTTCAGTAAACATATAAGCAATGTATGCTGCTGCATAATTACCATCACAAGTAATAAAATTTTTTTTCTTTTCCATTTCCTGATTACAATTTAAGTTTCTGATAATATGTTTATTAATTATTTGATTTTTAACAGATATCCATACAAAAATAGTGATTTATCAAAAGTAATGTGTGATTTTTCCTAAAAATAATTAGAAATAAAGGCATTTACTTGCCGATTTTCAAACATTCATCATGAAGAGAATCACAGTTATGGCAAATGACAATCAGTTACTTATTTTCCTGAACTGCAACAGAGTCATTCACGACTTCGGTCGTATCCATCTGTAGTAATTTATCTGCATTTTCAAGGGCTTTATTCCGTTCTATCTCCATGAGCGAGTCTTCGGTTTTTTTCTGTTTTTCCTGTTCTTCCTGTGTTGGTCCACAAGCAATAAAAATGAACAATGAAAATAATCCAAAAAATATTTTTAATGATTTCATATTTTTTTTACAAAATTACAAATTCTATCAAAACTTCACAAAGGTTTTCGCCTCCGAAATAAATTTTTCCTGCGAATCAAATATTCCATGATTATGATCCCCTGTAATATCAATAAACCTTTTTTCGCCAGAAAATTTTTCAAATAAACGCTTTCCATGTTCATAAGGGATTGTTTCGTCTGTTTTGCTGTGTATAAACAAAACGGGGGCGTGAATTTTTAAAAGTTTTTCTCCGGATGTAAAATGAAATCGAAGCAACAACTTATTCGGCAAAAACCAGTAAGTCTTTTTTGATATATCTTTCAATCTGAAAAATGTTGATTCCATGACCAGTGCATGACAATTTTTATTTTGTGCGAGATCCACCGCCACTGCTCCCCCCAGCGACCACCCCCAGATAATTATTTTCTCCTCAAGGATATTCAAAGTTTCTGTAAGGTATTTCCACGATGCATTTGCATCTTCATAAATATCTTCTTCCTTTCCAATACTGCCCGTGCTGATTCCATAGCCTCTGTAATCTACAGCAAGTGCATTACAACCCATTTCATGAAAAAGCCGCATTCGTTTCTCTCCCCGTGAAATATTCCCGGCATTGCCATGAAAAAAAAGTACTGTGTATTCTGCCGTATCAACAGGCATCCACCATGCATGAAGCTGCTCCCCATCGCGGGTCGTTATGCGGTGCTCACTTATTTTCAAATCTTCGGGTGGAGGAACGGAACCTTTTTGAGGAAAGAAAATAACATGTTTCTGAAAAAAATAAACAAGTACACATATTATGAGGTAAACAAGAACGGCTATCAAAAATGCCAGCAACAGTTTTTTCATTTTGGGTAAAAAAAAACCTGCCGGTATTCAGGCAGGTCTGGTTTGTATTAAATGCAATTATCCTAACACCAAAGTGTAGGTTGTCCCATTAATTATCACATAAACAATCAGGTCGCATGTGCCTGTTCCATAATCTACTGTTATGGTGGGATATCCGGGATTAACAATATCAATAGTACCTGAAGCAATTATCCAGCTGAAAATGGACTGGCAAAATTTGTATAAAAGCGGGGATGTAATATTTACTGAGAAGGCGGCGCCATTAATATCGGCACCTTCTGCCGAACCCGTAACTTCATATTCATCATCCCAGGGATTAACATAAGTATCGTAACCTGCTACCCATTCGTTTTCGCGCTGGGAAGTCCAGTGTATAGTGCCTTCGTTGTATGTGATGCTTGCGCCCTGAACATCTACGGAATACACCGGATGCCCTTCATTATTATGCCCCATGTTGGTTATTACCTGTGTTCCCTGTATCTGGTGGTCAACGCCATTTACGGTCTGGTAAAAATTTTCAAAAGTTGAGGTAAATGTCTGGGCTGAGTCAACATACAAACCTGTCATCACCGTATTTATCCTGCCTTTAAAAACGGTGCCGTCCTGATAGGTGCATCCTGTACCAAAGTCAATAGTTAGGATTCGTTCCGGGAAGGCGCCACTGATATATAATACCGGGCATCCCTGGATAGTATCGCAGGTGCTTTTGCTGTTAACCTGAAAAGCAGCTTTGGATATCTGGCTATAGGCACGGTAAAAATCACGTTCAGCAGTATAATTATCCATAGCAGCGCGGTAGCTGTATTCATTGTTGTCTTCGGTTTTCTTACAGGAAGAGGTGGAGAAAAACAATCCTGCAGAGATTATAACAATCAGGCAGGCGCTGAAAATTTTAATTGCTTTCATGGTTTAATATTTTAATGATTAAACAAAATTATAAAAAATCCCGAATATAAAATCTTAACGTAATTATTAGTGAATTTATTTGTATATCCTGAAATCTTTAACATTTGTTAAGTTTTTTTCATCAGGGAATAATAAAGCCTTAAAAGTTTCGTAGCAGCCATATATGAACTTTGCCTGTTGGCAGTAATTTCCTGCTCAAGTGATTTAATCTGTTTTTTTATTTCCGGATGACAGTAAAAATCCGATAGGAGTTGTTCGTTGAGTGCGTGCCGCATACGCATCAGAACCTGTTCAATTCTTTTTTTCTCAAAATATCCGTTTAAATGAGTAAAATTAAAGTAATCTTCTATCATCTTCCAGACTTCAGCAATGCCTGTTTTTTCTTTTGCCGAACATGATTTCACGCTGGGTTCCCATCCCGATTCGGACAATGGAAAAAGGTGAAGGGCATTTTTATATTCCAGCATTGCAGCTCTGGCTCTGTTAACATTGTCGCCGTCAGATTTGTTAATTACTATGGCATCCGCTATCTCCATGATTCCTCTTTTTATTCCCTGTAACTCATCTCCGGCACCCGGCAACATCAGTAAAAGAAAAAAATCTACCATGGAGTGCACAAGAGTTTCGGACTGCCCCACCCCAACCGTTTCAACAAATATGACATTAAAACCTGCAGCTTCACAAAGCATAATTGTTTCCCATGTTTTGCGTGCCACACCACCCAATGTTCCTGCCGAAGGTGAAGGCCGGATATAAGCATTGGCATCAGCGGCTAATTCTTCCATACGGGTTTTGTCTCCCAGAATACTACCTTTGGTGCGGTAACTGCTTGGGTCTATGGCGAGTACTGCCAGTTTGTGCTTGCACCGTGTTAAATGCTTGCCAAGAACTTCAATAAATGAGCTTTTTCCAACTCCAGGAACACCTGTTATCCCTATGCGTAAAGAACGTCCGGTATATGGCAAACAATTCTCAAGCACCTGTTGGGCAACTTTTTGGTGGTCAGGCAAAGTGCTCTCTATCAAGGTAATAGCCCGGCTTAAAATTGTTATATTACCCGAAATCACTCCTTCGGATAATTCTTCTATTGAAAGTCCGGCAGTTTTCCTGCCACGGATTTTTTTCACAGCATCAATGTTTATTGGCTGTGGTTGCTCAATACCCTCCTGAACTTTCAGGGCGCTTTTATATGATTTATGTGTCACGTATCTTCTGTTTCAATACAAAAATAAGTATTTTCAGAAAATTATGAGTACAACCTTTTTTATTTTTACGCTTAATCAAGCAGCCAGTAAAAATAATGCGGGCTGAAAAAATAAGATGCCACCACAAGCAGATTGAAAATAAGTATAATAATTTGTGCTGTTCCCGCCTTACGTTGACTTATTGATGAAATTATCACCCAGATAAAACTTGATGCCAGATAAACGAGTAATAATCCGTATAACAACAGTATGGGTATGCGCCATATTTCACCTATAATATTCATTGGCAGCAAGGATTTCGGGTCGTAAAGAGAAGAAGTCCCTTCAGAAAAAACATAAAATAAGCCGTTGGCCCAGTAAGGCATGAACATCCAGCCGACCACATAAACAAAAATAAAAATGGAAAGGTTGGCTAATTTATTTTCAGTATTATATTTTTTTATAAACAAGCTTATTACCAAGACCAATAATGAAATTATCGTTAATGCTAATCCAGCAGAAATAATAAGAAGCCTGTACAGATAATTCGGATCGGAAGCAGGGTTTATTCGGGATATATCCACATCCGGCGAAAAAGAAGAAGCATAAGGTACAAATAAATTCGCCACAGGAACCAGTGCCAGCACAACAGCTGAAATAACCAGCAATATTTTTGTAGTTGATGCCATGATTTATTTCCTGTTCAGAATTTTTTGCTTTTCCTGAATTTTTTGCCATGTAAAAGGGCATGGTATCGCCAGTTCGCGGTCAACAATCATGTCTCCGTTGCATTTCACCTGTTCAATATTGCTTCCGTCAGTAAAAAACATCTGGCCGTCAATGGCAATTATCAGGTATTTGTATTTCACCATGTCTTCGCTTTTAGGCTTTGCAGCATTAAATTCCGTATAATAGTCAAATGTCTGGCCGGGCAACACCATGTTTAACTGCTTATCTTTTATCTTTTTGCCTATTTCGGCAATTTTTTTTGCATCAAGTTCAGCAGGAATAATTTGTGTTTCGTCAATGACACTGCGAAAATCATTATCTGAAAACTGCCATTGGTTTGGATAAAGGAAATATCGTGAATTGCTCAGGTCAATGCCCAGCATGTTCCCTGAGACATTTTTAATGAACACATGGATATAAAAAAAATCCGAACTATCCGTTACATACAGGTATTTGTCTATTGAAATATTTACAAGTTTTCCCTGATAAAACAAATGTCCTTCTGTCTTACTGCCTGTTTGAGCTAATAAGGATAACGCCCAGAAGGGCAAAAAAATCAGTACAATTATTTTTAATAAACAGCGCATATTAAAATCCCTGAATAAAATTAAATAAAAAGAAGAAACTTAATGAAAAGAAAAGTGAAATTATAAAAAAATTATTGCTATTTCAGAAGCTCTATGCATTTTTTCAGGCTATCTTCCCAATAGGGAATGGTAAGCCCGAAACTGTCCTTGATTTTTTTCTTATCCATCACACTATATGCCGGCCTTTTTGCTGCTGCATTGAATTCGAGAGCAGAAATAGGCAACACTCTGGTGTTTAATGCAGAAAATTCTACTATGTTTTTTGCAAAATCAAACCACGAAATCTCGCCTTCATTTGAATAATGGTATAACTCAGGTTTTTCTGGCAGTGTGTAATAACTTATCATATTAAGAATTGCTTCTGCCAGGTCACGGGCATAAGAAGGTGAGCCAATCTGGTCATTCACCACCCTGAGTTCCGGTTTTTCTTTGGCTAATCTCATAATGGTTTTAACAAAATTATTACCAAAGGATGAATACAACCAGGATGTACGTATAATATAAGAAGGTATTTTTGAATTTAAAACAATTTCTTCCCCTTTAAATTTGCTTGCCGCATATATTGACAAAGGACCGGGAGTATCTGTTTCAGTGTAGGGAGTTTTTTTCTGGCCATCGAAAACAAAATCCGTGGAAATGTGAACAACAAATGAATTGTTCGCTTTTGCGGCATGGCAAAGGGCTTCTACAGCAACTGCATTCAGTTCAAATGCTGCGGTGGAGTCGGTTTCTGCTTTATCCACAGCGTTGTATGCAGCACAATTAATTATTAATTCAATATTATTTAGAGCAACAAAATCATAAACGGCTTTTTTATCACAAATATCAAGCTCTTCAATATCTGTAAAAAAAAAGTTATGTTGAGGAAAATCGCCTGAATACAAACGAAGTTCACTGCCTAATTGTCCGTTACTACCGGTTACCAGGATTTTCATTTGATAAAATATAATGAAAAATTAAAAATGAAAAATTAAAAATTGTTGTATTATCGCCCATACATTGACTTTTTGGAAGTTATAATGCTTGAAGCAAGAAGTTTAATTAGCTCTTCACAATCATGTGAAAATATTTTCGTCAAAATAATTTGTTTCTTTTAAGAGATGCAGCCAGTATTGTGTTTCATTTGCTTCTTTAAGGGAAATACTTAATTTATTTATAAAATCAGCTTTGGATTGCGCAAATGCTGCCTCATGAATCATTGCCCCGATTGCAGTTCCTGATTTTAAAAATTGTTTTGATAATGTAAATTCCTTATAATTTTCTGTGAGATATTTATAAGAATTAACAACCCTTACAGCAAAACTAAAAGATTTTTTTTTTAATATATCATCCCGTTCTTTCTTCATTCAATATTTAACAGTTTTAAATTTTTACTACTAATTTTTCACTCTCCACTCTTCATTCTTCATTTTTCATTCTTCACTTTTTAAAGTATTCTATCGTCTTCATCAGCCCTTCCCTTAATTGAATTTTCGGTTCCCAGCCTAATGCTGACTTTGCCAGTTCAATATCAGGTTTGCGTTGCATTGGGTCATCGGAAGGCAGGGGTTGAAAAATTATTTTCGATTTCGATCGGGTCAGTTCAATAACAAATTGAGCCAGTTCCAGTATGGTAAATTCAACTGGGTTTCCAATATTGACAGGCCCTGTGAAATCGTCAGGTGTGTTCATCAGGCGTATCAAAGCATCAACCAAATCATCAGCATAACAAAAACTACGGGTTTGTTTCCCGTTACCATAGATAGAAATATCCTGGTTTTTCAACGCCTGTGTTATAAAATTGGAGACCACCCTGCCATCACTGGGATGCATCCTTGGACCGTAAGTATTGAAAATCCTTGCAATTTTAATTTTCACATTGTTCTGACGCTGGTAGTTAACAAATAATGCTTCAGCGCAACGTTTGCCTTCGTCATAACAGGCGCGGTAGCCAATCGGGTTTACATGGCCCCAGTAACTTTCATGTTGGGGATGTTCTTTGGGGTCACCATAAACTTCGCTTGTAGAAGCCTGCAAAACCTTTGCCTGTAAGCGTTTTGCCAGTCCCAGCATATTGATGGCCCCCATCACCGAGGTTTTTATGGTTTTTATCGGGTTGTGCTGATAATGGATGGGGGATGCCGGGCAGGCAAGATTGTAAATCTCATCTACCTCAATAAAAAACGGCATGGTAACATCGTGCCTTATCAACTCAAAATAAGGGTTGCTGAGCAGGTGTACAATATTTTCTTTTTGCCCGGTAAAATAATTATCAAGGCAGATGACTTCGCAACCATCATGTAACAGTCGCTCACAAAGGTGTGACCCGAGAAAGCCTGCTCCGCCGGTAACCAATATCTTTTTTTTCATATATTATTTTGAAGTGTCAATACCAATGCAGAAATATTCGAAACCCTCTGCTTTCATTAGTTCAGTGTCATAAATATTCCTCCCGTCAAAAATCACATGATTCTTCAATAATTTTTTCATCACGCTGAAATTAGGCACACGAAATTCTGTCCATTCGGTAACAACCAGCAGGCAGTCGGCATCAATAAGTGCTTCGTACTGGTCTTTAACGTATGCAATTTTATCGCCCAGCCTGCGTTTTGCTTCTTCCATGGCTGCAGGGTCATAAGCTTTCACTTTTGCTCCGGCTTTCAGAAATTTCTCAATGAGCACCAGTGCCGGTGCTTCCCGCATATCATCGGTTTCCGGTTTGAACGACAAACCCCATAAGGCAATAGTTTTGTCTTTCAGGTTATTATGAAAATATTTCGCTACTTTATCATATAGCACTCCCTTCTGTTCGTCATTCACAGCTTCCACCGCTTTCAGCACCCGCAAAGGGTAGCCTCTTTCATCGGCGGTTTTTATCAGGGCTTTCACATCTTTAGGGAAACAGGAGCCGCCGTAGCCCACACCCGGATAAATAAATTTATTTCCGATACGCGAATCGCTGCCAATACCTTTACGAACCAGGTTGATGTTTGCACCTACAATTTCGCAAAGGTTTGCAATATCATTAATAAAGCTGATTTTTGTTGCCAGCATGGCGTTGGCAGCATATTTGGTCATCTCGGCGCTGGGGATGTCCATAAAAATTACGGGATGCCCGTTGAGTGTGAAAGGTTTGTACAGTTGTTTCATCAGGTTTTCGGCACGCTCCGATTCCAGCCCCACCACAATGCGGTCGGGTTTCATAAAATCATCAATGGCAGCGCCTTCTTTTAAAAATTCGGGGTTGGAAGCCACGTCGAAAGGAATATCAAGGTTTCTCTTTTTCAGCTCTTTTGCTATGGCATCTTTTACTTTTACTGCTGTGCCTACAGGCACCGTACTTTTTGTTACCACCAGTATATATTGATTCATATTCCTGCCAACTTCCGAAGCTACTGCAAGCACATGTTTCAGGTCGGCACTGCCATCTTCATCGGGGGGAGTGCCCACAGCGATAAAAACAACTTCCGCACCCGGTAAAACATCTTTCAAGACAGTAGAAAAATGCAGCCGGTTCTTCTCGACATTCTTGTGTATCATGGCATCTAACCCAGGCTCATATATTGGCAGTATGCCTTTTTTCAGGTTTTCAATCTTTGTGGTATCAATATCAACGCAGGTTGTATCAATACCTACTTCGGCAAAACAAGTGCCTGTTACCAATCCTACATAGCCTGTTCCAACAACAACGACTTTCATAGAGTATATTCGTTTTATTTATGATTATTTTTGGCAAAAATAAACATTCTGATACAATACAGTGTAAACTATTTTATCAGCTCTCTAATGAACTTAGATAAATGTTTAGGTTTCACGAGCAAATAATAAAACAACTGTTTACACTTGATATTTAACATTCATCAGCAAATCGGACATATTGTATGCAAACAATATCAATCCGTTTGTACTACCAAAAATTTTGAGATGCTCCAGAATGTCTTTGGATTTGTTACCACAATTTTTTCTATAATTTTTCCATTCATTTTTAGTGTGTAACTGCCTTCCGGATGAGTGGAAATCAATTTGGCTTTTTTCACATTCAGGATTATTTCGGTAGTGTTTCGTATATCTATTTTTACAAAATTTTCGGGGTTTACCTTTTGCGACACCCTATCACCGGTAATAACGCCTTTATCTTTAAGGTCTCTTCTTTCCCCGACAACATAGTATGCCGTATTCAATTCAACAGTCTGCTGGTCAATCAGCTGAGCCTTTTCTTCATTCTGCCCGCTAAGGTCTTCAATTTTTGTGTTTAACTCTGCCACAGTGAAGTTGAGCTTTTCAAGTTGTGTCTTCAGGTCAGCAATCTCGGTATCTTTTTCGAGCATCTGCTGGTTTAGCAGCTCTATTGTTTTCTGTAAAGCATCCACTTTCATATTTGAATTGCGCAAAGCACTTTCCAGCTTTTTTATAAGCTCTTTGTTTTTTTCCAGCAGGGTGTTGATGTTGGTAATATGTTCCATGATGCTCTCTTTCACATCCTGCTCCACCTCGGTATTTCCCTTTTTTGACTCCTGTATCTTCATCTGGCTGGCTTCGATTGTATTCAGATTATCTTCGACATCATTAATAAAACTGAACATCTCATTGACACTGGCATCTTTTTCGGCAAGCTGTGCCTGCAACTCCTTAATCTGCTTGTCTTTAGGGTCCATATCATCCTCACCGTTCTCAAGGGAGGAATTGCAGCTCCATAAAAGAGGCAGGAAACAAGCAACAATAAACAAATGTTTTTTCATGGTAAAGGTTTTTTAAATTATTTGTTAATTTTGAATAACAAAGATAATAATGTATTTTCTATTCAATTTTCAATTAACCAAAAAAATGAAAAAATATTTTGATACAGCCACAATATTAGTTATTGTCATTACATTAATTTTATTTATTGTTGCATTATTTGTGAAAGGTTTGACCCACGATTTATTGCTGGAAGCCGGCATACTGCTTGTTTCAGTAAAGCTTATACTGAACGGCTACAGGAACAACAGCAACAGCAACAATATTCTGGAAGAACTGAATGATATCAAAAAAATAATTGAAAAGGATAAGCAGTCTGATTTAGACAGTAACAAAGGGTAAATACAACAAAAAACCCTGCTGTGGCAGGGTTTCAGTGTTATTCTTTTGTCTGGGACTTTTTCTTTTCCTTGATACGGGCTTTCTTGCCAGTGAGGTCACGGAGGTAGAAAATACGTGCGCGGCGCACCATACCTTTTTTATTTACTTCTATTTTTTCAATGAAAGGTGAACCGGCAGGAAAAATCCTTTCCACGCCTACATTGCCCGACATTTTCCTGACAGTGAAGGTGTTACGTCCCTTAGGCCCTGAGCATTGTATCACCACGCCCTGAAATTGCTGGATACGTTCTTTATTACCTTCTTTGATTTTATAATGTACCGTTATGGTGTCGCCAGCTTTAAAAACTGGAAATTCAGGTTTTTTATTCATTGTTTCTTCAACAAAACTGATAATCTCCGCCTTATTCATTTCAGTAGAATTTTTAAATTGGAGTGCAAAGATACACTTTATTTTTATTCAATAATGCGGATTATTGATTTTTTTTTATTTCTTCGCCTCCCATCATCCCCGGCCTTTTCTTTTTTGTGCGCTCCAGCGCCTGCTCGTAAAGCCAACTGGAAATTTCGGCATTATTGCCCGAAAGCAATATATCCGGAACTTTCATGCCCTTAAATTCCGCCGGGCGGGTATAAACCGGAGGAGATAACAACCCATCCTGGAAAGAATCACTTAAAGCCGAAGTTTCATCGCCCAGCACACCGGGTATCAGCCGGACGATGCTGTCGGTGATGATGACCGTTGCGAATTCACCGCCCGACAAGACATAATCCCCTACAGATATTTCGCGGGTAATGTAGTTTTCACGAACTCGTTCATCAATGCCTTTGTAATGCCCGCATAAAATTATAATATTTCTGAAAGTTGAGATATGATTTGCCGTTTGCTGGGTAAACAGTTCCCCATCGGGACAGGTATAAATAATTTCATCATAGTTTCGTTCCGACTTCAACTTATCTATGCAGGCCGCTATGGGCTCTATCATCATCACCATACCTGCGCCACCGCCATAGGGATAATCGTCCACACTGCGGTATTTGTTGATTGCATAATCACGAAGATTATGGAAAAATATCTCCACCAGCCCTTTTTCCTTTGCCCGCTTTACTATAGAATGCCCGAAAGGGCTTTCAAAAATCTCAGGAAATATGGTTATGATGTCTATGCGCACGTTTTTTCTGCTAAATTACCCAAAAAATATTTTATAATAAATTTTGTCATTATTTAGAATTTTTCTAAATTAGCACCCTGAAACAAAAAAATGAACCTGCTGAAACTTAACGATGGAGAAAGCGCTGAAATTATAAAAATCGGTGGCAGGGGTGCATTCCGCAGAAGAGTAATGGAAATGGGCCTTATGATAGGTGAAAAAATCACTGCCATAAGGAAAGCTCCGCTTAATGACCCTGTGGAATATAAAGTCAAGGGCAGTAAGATAATTTTAAGAAATGCAGATGCTGCGTTAATAGAAGTAAGCCTGGATTTTAGCAGTAAAAAAGAAGACAATGCTGTTGAAACTCAAATCATTGATTCGGGCAGAAAAAGCAAGGTGGATTCCGTAAAAGATATCAGCATTGCCTTTATCGGCAACTGCACTTCGGGTAAAACCACCATTTTTAATTATTACACCAACCTGAATGAACGTGTCGGGAACTATGCCGGCGTAACTGTTGAAACAAAAAAACACAAAGTAAAATACAAAGGATATACTATTACTTTCATTGACCTTCCGGGAGTTTATTCCTTATCTGGTAAGCAAAAACAAAAAACAGTAGTGCGCGACTATCTGTTTGAGACCTTGCCTGATGTAATCATCAATGTTGTGGACGCCACCAGCATAGAACGAAGCCTCTACCTCACCACAGAACTTATTGATTCGGATTTAAAAGTGGTCATGGCGCTGAATATGTTCGACGATTTTGTAAAAAACGGTTTTCAGCTTGATGTGCCTTCGCTGGGATACCTGACAGGAATCCCTGTTTTGCCCGTTACCGCTTCAAGAAATAAAGACCTTGATACATTGCTGGAACTTGCCCTGGAAGTCTATGAAGATAAAGACCGCGACCAGAGGCATATCCATATTAATTACGGAGAACAACTGGAGAAATCTATCAAAAACATTCAGTCTCTGATAAAAAAAGAAGACAACACCTGGCTTACCAATTTGGTATCCAGTCGCTTTCTTGCAATAAAACTTCTCGAAAAAGACCATCATTCGGAACATATCATTGAAAAATGTTTTAACAAACAGGATATTGAGAAAGCTGTGAAACAGGAAAGGGAAACTTGTGAGTCGCTTTACAAAACTCCCTGTGAGCAGCTCATCAGCAACTATAAATTCGGCTTTATTAACGGGGCATTAAAAGAGACCATGACATTGCCCAAAGAAAGTGTAAGCAGCACCGATATGATTGACAGCATCCTTACGCATAAAGTGTTCGGGCTCCCAATTTTTTTCCTGTTTATGTGGCTGATGTTTACGGCAACATTCAAGCTGGGAAGTTTTCCCATGCAATGGATAGAAGAAATGATTGCATTTTTTTCAGGGCTGGTTTCAGAAAATATGGCTGACGGCATGCTGAAAGACTTGCTGACAGACGGTATTTTGAGCGGCGTGGGAGGTGTTCTTGTTTTCCTCCCGAACATCCTGATATTATATTTTTTTATATCATTGATGGAAGATACGGGGTATATGTCGAGAGCTGTTTTTATCATGGATAAAATCATGCACCGCATAGGCCTCCACGGCAAATCATTTATTCCGCTTGTGATGGGCTTCGGGTGCAATGTCCCCGCCATACTGGCAACCCGTATGCTGGAAAACAAAAAAGAACGCCTGATAACGATTCTCATCAACCCTTTTATTTCCTGCAATGCCCGTTTGCCTGTGTATATACTTTTCATCACTGCTTTTTTCCCTAACAACTCCGGTACTATACTTTTTTTCATTTACCTCACAGGGATATTACTGGCTGTTCTGACAGCGCTTTTACTAAACCGGCTTATCGAAAAAAAGCGTGAATATCCTTTTGTGATGGAACTCCCGCCCTACCGTACACCTTCTTTAAAAGTTACATTAAAAATGATGTGGAACCGCTCTGCACAATACCTAAAAAAAATCGGTACAGTGATACTCATCGCAGCAGTAATTTTCTGGGCACTTAGTTATTTCCCTCTAAACATGAATTACTCCAGAAACTATGAAGCAGAGAAAGTTCAAATCATAGATAATTACAACGAAAAAATGCTTAGCCTTTCTGTTGAGGACAGCTCAAAAAAAATGCAACTGGAAGAAAAGAAACAAAAGGAATTGGAAAATATTACGTTGGCACAAAAGAGTGAGCATAAAGAATTGTCATATCTTGGCAGAGTTGGGCATTTTATAGAACCCGTCATCCGGCCTTTGGGTTTCGATTGGCGTATAGGTATTACCATCCTGTCGGGGATACCGGCCAAAGAAATAATAGTTAGCTCTCTGGCAGTACTTTATCACGTTGACTCAGAAACCGATACAGGCAATCAAACACTGGTAAAACGCTTGCAATCTCAGACATATCACTTTGGGGATAAAGCCGGGCAGAAAGTTTTTAATCCGGCTGTAGCGCTTGCTTTTATGATTTTTGTGCTTCTTTATATCCCTTGTATTGGGACAATCACTGCAATAAGCCGTGAGGCCAAAAATTGGAGATGGGGCTTATTTTCGGTGTTGTACTCATTTTCGCTAGCCTGGCTGCTTGCTTTTGCTATAAACCAGATAGGTAATTTATTTTTATAAACCCATCCTCGTGACTCAGTTTATCATCACATTAATTATAATAGCTGCTGCCTTAATAACAGCGGTGATATTGCTTGTCAGGAAATTTCGCAAGCTAAAAAAATCAGATGATATATGTAATGGCTGTACTTCCGATTGCGATAACTGCTCATTTTATAAAGAACTGAAGCGGGCAAAGAAAAAGAAATAATTTTATTCTGAAGCTTTCTGTTCATATTCCATGGCTTTCTGATTATCGCCAAGGTTTCTGTATGTGATGGAAAGCTTTTTGAGTATGTCTTTGTCATCGGGTTTAATTTTTTCTGCTTCAAGAAAAAATTTCAATGATTGATTATACTCGCCGCGAAGGCCATGAGCGGTACCCAGATTTCGTAATGTTTCCAGATGCGCAGGGTTTAATTCATATGCTTTATAAAGATATTCAAATGATTTTGAAAAATTGCCGTAAATACGCCCGTATATTTCCCCAAGTTTGTTGTATGCACGGTCATAGCCGGGATTGTTTTTAATAATTTCATGCAAAATGATCTCTGCGGTATCAGCCTTTCCTGTATTGGCATACAGTTCGGCTAAAAGATATTTGAATTCGGTGTTTTCAGGAACAAAATGAATAAGAGTTTTAAAATTTTCTTCCGATTGCCTGAAGTTTCCTAAATTATAACATGTTAATGCGTCGGCATGCAGGTAAGAAATTGCATTGGCATCTTTCGGGTTAAGCTTCAGGGCTTGTTCCAGTGAATTTCGGCTGTTTTTGTAATCTCCTGTCAAATGTTGGCCATAACCCATATAAACCCATCCGGCTTTAAAACCCGGGTATATCTCTACCCCTTTCTGCAAATATTTTATGGCCTGCCCTATGACACGCTGCTTCACAGAATCCGGGGTATTGTCATTCACACTTTTTATCAGCACCTCCCCTGCTCCCACGTTCACCTTGGCACTGTTTACTGAAGTTTTTACATCTGTTGTGAGAAGCGTAAAGGAGTTTCTCCATGCAAAATTCCTGCTGAATATCCGCACCGAATAAAATGCCAGGATTATAATCAGAATTACTTTTGCAACAGTTGCAAATTTTGATTTACTTAAAAACCTGTGAACGATATAAGCTACAAAAATTGCAAAGCCAAGAAGCGGGACAAACATAAAACGTTCGTTCATAAACGTGCCTATGTTTATCAATAAATTTGAAGAGATAGAAAAAGTTGCCAGAAAAATCAGCAAAGCAAAAGCTATAATATCTTTTTCCCATATTCTTATAATGCAATAAATAATCATGGTAATATAAATGAACATACTGATAATTACCCTAAAATCAGAAAATGTGGTTAGTGAGATATGATAGGGATAATAATCATGTGTCAGGGAGAATGGGAATAAAATAAGTAGCAAGTATTTACCCCAGGTATAAAATATGGTGGCATATTTTTCTGATGTTGTTGCCTGAAGAAACGGATTATTAAGAAGTTCATTATTTTCTACGGTATTGCTTATAAATCCCAGGGCATTGACACGCAACAGGAAATAAACTGCAACAGAGGTAAGTAAAGGCAACACAATAAAAATATATTTTTTAAAAGAAGTTTTCTGTATTAAAAAAACAGAAAAAGGAATTATTGCAAGAAACGTAACAGCATTTTCTTTCGATAGCAAGGCCAGGCTGAAAACCAGGAATGAGAAAAACAGATTCAATGGTTTTAAAGTTTTAATGTATTGCAATGAAAAGTGCAGCGATGCAAGCGAACCTGCAAGGCTTAGCAGTTCATCACGGCCTTTGATGTTGGCGACAACTTCGGTATGTAGCGGATGACACGCAAACAGCAAAGAAGCTATAAAAGGCACTGAAAGGTACCACTTTTCATTTTCATATTTCTCAAAAATATTTCTTAAAACTTTTAACAACAGCATGCAGATGAAAGCATACAGCAATATATTAAGCAAGTGACTGACAAATGGATTTTTATCAAACACTTCATATTCCACCGCAAATGTTGCCTGGGCAAGCGGACGATAACGGCCTCCGGGGAGCAACTCGTTGGCTTCATCGCCAAATACTCCGTAAAAAGAATTTTTTGTAAAAATCTCTCCCAGTCCCTCAAAGCCTTTTTTTGTTGATTTGTTGTCGGTTATTATCAAACCATCGTCAAGAGCGTAATCAAAAAACAAAGTGTTAGAATAAATCAGCAGGCTAAGAAAACACAGAATAACATATTGCCAATTTGCCGGAGAAAGATGCAGCATCCTGCGCTGAGCTTTGGCCACTTTGAGGGGAGAGGTTTTTGGGCTGAGTGGATATTTTTTCTGAGGTTTTTTCTGCCCCTGCATAACCAATGTTTTTAATCAAAGTCGCTGTAAAGCAAATATTTTTTTCGTATTTTTTTGAAATTGTCTAAGCCGGGCTTCCAGCTTTTGCGGATATCATCCTCACTGGTACCGCTTATGATTTGCTGTCTGAGTTTTGAATTTCCAGCAAGCTTGTCGAAAGCCGTGTTAAAAAATTCCGTTTTATCTTTCATCTGTTTGTACAGTTCTAGTAAAGGAAAAAGGTAAAGCCTGCCATAGCCTTTAATAAAGTTTGCCGAATACATCCTGAAATCATACCCATGACAAAGCACACCTTCGTAAGGAGGATTTTTCGACATGCCCGGAATACTTTTGGGTACAAACGTAAAACCAGTGCTGTCAATTTTGGGATGGCCAATAATCTCGAAAGGCCTGTCAGTGCCACGACCAACACTGACACAAGTGCCTTCAAAAAGACAAAATGTAGGATAAAGATAAATGGCTTCCATGGAAGCCAGATTGGGAGAGGGTTTTATCGGCAGTGAGTAGAAATATGTATGATTATAATTATACACCTGCACATACTTTAATTGACATTGTATGCCGTTTTTCAGCCATTTTTCACCATTTATCATACCGGCATATTCAGCAATGGTCATACCGTGAACTATGGGCACCGGATGCATACCAATAAAAGATGAATACTCCATTTCCAGCACAGGGCCATCAATATAATAGCCGTTTGGATTGGGTCTGTCAAGCACGATAAGTAATTTATTGTTTTCAGCACAGGCTTCCATCACGTAATGCAAGGTCGAAATATAAGTATAAAAACGTGCTCCAACATCTTGTATGTCAAAAATTACAATATCAATACCTTTTAAGTCTGATGCTTTGGGTTTTTTATTTTTCCCGTAAAGAGAAACAATGGGTAAAGCTGTTTTTTTGTCTGTGGAGGTTGCTACTGTCTCTCCTGCCTCTGCTTCTCCCCTGAATCCATGTTCCGGGCAAAAAACCTTTTTTACATGAAAACCTGCTTGAAGTAATGAATCCACAAGATGCAACTTTTTTATCATTGAGGTATGGTTGGCCACCACTGCGATATTTTTATCCTTAATCCATGGGTAGTAAATGTCTGTTCGTTCGGCTCCCACCTTAATATCATCCGGGGTGATATCCAAGCCTGTAATGTCTGATTTGTAGTTCTGTGCATTGCATGATGAAATAAAAAACCATGCAAGCAGAACTGCCGTAAAGCAATGTAATAAACGCATATTTTAAAATAAAATAAATACTTTTGCAAAATAATAAAATTTTCAGTTTGAAAACCGAATTTTTTATAGCAAATCGCATAACAAGCAAAAACAAGGCTAATTTTTCACGCCCCATCATCAGGATAGCTATGTTGAGTATCGCCCTGGGCGTGGCGGTGATGATAGTTTCCGTAGCTATCGTTACAGGCTTTCAGAAAGAAATCCGCAACAAAGTCATAGGCTTCGGCGGACACATAAGCATTACCGGGTTTAACGACAATATATCTATGGAGTCCACGCCGCTAAGTATTAACCAGCCTTTCTATCCGTCTATCACAAATCAAAAAGGCATCACACATATTCAGGTATTTGCTACCAAAGCAGGTATCATAAAAACCGATGAAGACATTCAGGGCGTTGTTTTAAAAGGCATTGGCCCTGACTATAACTGGACTTTTTTTAAAGATAAAATAATTAAAGGGAAGCCTTTTTTAATAAGCGATACAGGTAAAACCAATGACATCATTCTTTCGGAATATCTTGCCAGCCAGCTAAAACTTGATACCGGCATGCATTTGCTGATGTACTTCATCAACGAGGGGCAAACCCAGCCAAGTCTTAGAAAATTCAACATTTGCGGGATATACAATACCGGATTGGAAGAATTCGACAAGATGTATGTGCTGGGCGACATCAAACACATACAGCGGCTTAACAACTGGGATTCATCGCAGGTGGGTGGTTTTGAAATCATAATAGAAGATTTCAGCAAGTTGGAGGAGATTACTGAACAGGTTTACACAAGCATAGATTACAACCTGACATGTGCAAATATAAGGGAACAATACCCGCAAATTTTTGACTGGCTTGAATTTCAGGATGTGAATGTTACAATCATTATTATTATGATGGTGCTTGTAGCAGCCATAAATATGGTATCGGCATTGTTGATACTTATCATCGAAAAGACTTCCCTCATTGGAATTCTGAAAGCCCTTGGGATGAGGAACTGGGGCGTACGCAAAGTTTTTATTGCCAATGCTTTCTATCTGATTCTCCGAGGATTGTTTTGGGGCAATATCATTGCACTGATTTTTTGCCTGATACAAATGCATTTTGGCATCATTAAACTTGACCCGGCTTCGTATTACGTTCGTGAAGTACCTATAAATCTTGATGTTTTGAATATTCTTCTGATCAATTTCGGAACCATTGTTGTCTGTTTACTAGTGCTGATAATACCTACTTATGTGGTAACCCGCATTAGCCCGGTAAAAGCGATAAGGTTTAGCTAATAAACTGAAGTTTGAAATCCAAATAATCTCTTTATGAAAAAATTCAATTCCTTTAAAAAAATAACTATGTTTGTAGTAAAGTATTTTGAAGCAAACTTCATTAATTTTTTAATTGTTCGTTATTAAATTATAACTCCCAAATGCCTTTAAAGAAAAAGCCTGTAGAAAAAATTTATTACTCCATTGGAGAAGTTGCAGAAATATTTGAGGTCAACACATCATTAATACGTTTCTGGGAAAAAGAATTTGATATCATCAGGCCTTTCCGAAACAAAAAAGGCAACCGCCTGTTTACCAAAGAAGATGTAAAAAATTTTTATATCATATACCATCTTGTTAAAGAACGCGGGTTTACCCTGCAGGGCGCCAAAGATAAGATGAAGGAAAATAAGGTGGACACTATCAATAATGTAGAAATTGTGGCGTCGCTGAACAAAATAAAGGAATTTTTGCTGGAAATTAAGAAAGAACTTTGACAGTTAACAGGTAACAGTTAACAGTTAGCAGTTAACAGTGACAAGGGAATTAAAAAAATAATTTGTTTTATTAAAATGGATATAAAGGATTTTTTAAAAAAGGATAAATTCGCACAACTTCTTGGCATAGAGTTGCTGGAAATTGGAAATGGCAAGGCAAAATCAAGGATGGAGATAAAGGAAGAGCATCTTAATGCCGTTGAAACAGTTCAGGGTGGGGTAGTGTTTTCTTTAGCCGATTACACTCTGGCATCAGCAGCCAACACCCATGGCAATATTGCAGTAACTGTTAATTCAAGTATCAACTTTGTCAAAACGGCAACCAAAGAATTTCTCTTTGCCGAAGCAGTGGAAACATCGAAAAATACCAAACTTGCCACATATCAGGTTCGGGTTACAAACTCCCAGAACGAACTCATCGCAGAGCTTCATGGCATGGTGTACAGGATGAAAAAAACTTTTTAAGTAAATGTGAAAGTTGGAATCCAAAGCCTATTGAACTACTGACCTCTAATTTCTAACTTCCAACCTCCTGCAAAAAAAACTTCTTCGTTCTGACTTCTTACCACAAAATACTACCTTTGCACAACATTTTTTTTCATGCCTAAAGATATCCTTTCCGACCTTAACGATGCCCAGAAGAAAGCTGTGGAATGCATCGAAGGCCCCCTGATGGTGCTTGCCGGCGCCGGCTCGGGCAAGACACGCGTGCTGACTTACCGCGTAGCACACCTGCTGAATCAGGGCATTGACCCTTTTAACATCCTCGCGCTCACCTTCACCAACAAAGCCGCCCGTGAGATGAAAGACCGTATCACACGACTGGTAGGCTCTACCGATGCCCGCAATGTTTGGATGGGAACCTTTCACTCCATCTTTGCACGCATACTTCGTGTGGAAGGCCACCTGCTGGGATTCTCTTCCAACTTCACCATTTACGACACGGATGATTCCAAAAGCGTGATGAAATCGCTTATCAAAGAACAAAACCTTGATGTGAAGCAATACCCTCCCGCTTATGTGTTGCATCGTATCTCTATGGCAAAAAACAACTTAATGTCGCACGAAGACTATAACAACAATGCTGAACTTACCGATTACGATAAGGCATCCGGCAGGCCTCAACTGGGACAGCTTTTCACTATTTACCAGCATAAACTCAAAAATGCTGCTGCTTTGGACTTCGACGATATATTGTATTTTACCAATCAGCTGTTGCGCGATTTCCCGGAAGTCCTTTATAAATATCAGCATAAATTCCATTACATTCTTGTGGACGAGTACCAGGATACCAACTTTGCCCAATACATGATTATCAAAAAGCTGGCAGCTAACGATGAAAACATCTGTGTAGTGGGCGATGATGCGCAAAGCATTTATGGCTTCCGCGGCGCCAATATTCAAAACATCCTGAACTTTAAAAGCGATTACCCCGATGCACAAACTTTTAAACTTGAGCAAAACTACCGTTCAACAAAAAATATTGTCAACGCCGCCAACAGCGTGATACAAAAAAATAAAAAACAGTATTATAAGGAGATATGGACAGAAAATGACGAAGGCAACAGAATAATGCTACTGAAAGCTTCCACCGACAGTGAAGAAGGAAATATGATAGCCGGTTCAGTGTTTGAGACAAAAATGAATTACAAATTACCCAATGCCAGTTTTGCCGTGCTTTACCGCACCAATGCCCAGTCGCGCTCCATTGAAGAAGCCATGCGCCGCTTAAATATTCCTTATAAAATCTATGGAGGGCTATCATTCTATAGAAGAAAAGAAATAAAAGACCTGTTGGCTTATTTCCGCCTGGCAATAAATAACAAGGATGAGGAGGCATTATTCCGCATTATTAACTACCCGGCACGCGGCATAGGAGACACTACCCTGCAAAAAATAATAATTGCCTCATCAGCACTGAAAAAAAGTTCGTGGGAAATCATTGAACAACCTTTGCTGTATAACCTTCAGGTTAACTCCGGGACATTGCAAAAACTGAAAGATTTCACCACCATGATAAGCAGCTTTGCCGTGCAGGTGCCCGTAAAAAATGCTTACGAACTGGCAAAGCAGATTGCCCATACAAGCGGGATACAAAAAGACCTGAAACAGGACGAGTCGCCGGAGGGCATTGCCCGTATGGAAAATATTGAGGAACTACTCAATGCAGTTAAGGAATTTACTGAAAAAGAACATGCCTATGCCCCTGACGGAACACTCATAGAATGTACGGTAAAAACTCTGGACCTTTTTATGCAGGATATCGCACTCCTCACCGACCAGGACACTGATGATAAGGAAAACACTGATTTTGTTTCGCTGATGACCATACACATGGCCAAAGGGCTTGAATTCCCTTATGTTTACGTAGCAGGGCTGGAAGAAAACCTCTTCCCCTCTATACAATCCTTACATGACCGTGACGACCTGGAAGAAGAACGCCGCCTCTTTTATGTTGCTATTACAAGGGCGATGAAACGCCTCACCCTGTCGTATGCTGAAAACCGCTACAAATACGGCGAGATGATATTTTGCGAACCCAGCCGCTTCCTTGAAGAAATTGACCCGCAATACATCGAAATTACGCACAAAGTGAAGCAGGCAAAACAGGAAGGGCAGCCCTGGCAGAAACTACCTTCGGCAATGCCATCATTGCACAGGCCGGCAAAACTCAAAAAAATAACTAATAATATGAGCAGTGCCGTTAACTTCAATCCTTCCGACATTGAAGACATCCGGGTTGGCATGACGGTGGAACACCAGCGCTTCGGGCAGGGCCGCGTGATGAGCATCGAAGGCCACGGACCAAATAAAAAAACCACGGTATTGTTCGATGGTGTGGGCGAAAAGCAATTATTGCTTCAATATGCCAAGCTAAAAATAGTAAATTGAAACCTTGAGGCAACAAACAACCCCCCTTGAAAACACAAGTGTATTTTGTCAATGTAATTCATTAACCAAGGAGGTTGTGAGAACATTATTTTCAAAACTAATATTGAAAATACCATAAATAATAATCAGTTTTTTAATGTACTTTTGTACTCCGTTACATTTAATAATTTATATATGCCTAGTTTTTTAAAACAACTGCTCGGAAGCAAATCAGACCGTGATATCAAAGCAATAAAACCTGTCATTCAAAATATCCATATTGCTTATGAAGCCATTTCGCAACTGAGTAATGACGGATTGAGAGCGAAAACACAAGAATTCCGTGAACGGATAAAAGAATACCTGAAGGAAGACGAAGAAGAAATAACGCGCCTGAAAGATCAGGCTGAAAATGATGAAAGTGTCAGCATTGAAGCAAAAGAAGATATTTATCAGGAGATAGACCGTCTTGAAAAAAAGTTGTACGACAAAACACAGGAAATCCTGAACGAAATATTACCTGAAGCTTTTGCCGTTATTAAAGAAACAGCCAAACGCTTTGTTGAGCATGACAAAGTGGAAGTTACTGCAACAGAAATGGACGGCGACCTCGCTGCCCACTACGACAGTATTAATGTGTCCGGTGGCAAGGCCTATTACAACACTTCCTGGATAGCCGGCGGCAGCTTGATACGCTGGGATATGGTACACTACGACGTACAGCTCATCGGCGGTATGGTGCTCCACCAGGGGAAAATTGCTGAAATGGCTACCGGTGAAGGAAAAACTCTTGTGGCAACACTGCCGGTTTATCTCAATGCTTTGCCGGGAAAAGGAGTACACATTGTTACGGTAAACGACTATCTCGCCCGCCGCGACTCCGAGTGGATGGGCATGATGTTCCTGTTCCACGGGATTACAGTTGACTGTATAGACAAACATGAGCCCAACTCCGATTCACGCCGCAAGGCTTACCTGGCAGATATCACCTACGGCACCAACAATGAATTCGGTTTCGACTACCTGCGCGACAACATGACCAGCACTCCCGAAGAACTTGTACAACGCCCGCACAACTACGCTATCGTGGATGAGGTTGACTCCGTTTTGATTGACGATGCCCGTACCCCTCTTATCATTTCAGGGCCGACACCCAAAGGTGAAAACCAGGAATTCATCACCTTTCGCCCTAATGTACAGAAAGTATATAGTGCCCAGAAAAACCTGATAACAACTATACTCTCTGATGCCAAAAAGCTTTTATCGCAGGAACCCCTAAGCCCTGAAAATGAAAAAGAAGGAGGTAAACTCCTGTTAAGGGCACACCATGGCCTACCAAGAAACAAAGCCCTCATTAAATTCCTCAGCGAACCGGGCATGAGAGCCCTGATGCAAAAGACCGAGAATTTTTACATGTCCGAACAGAGCAAGCACATGCATATCATTGACGATGAACTGTTTTTTGTCATTGACGAAAAAAACAACTCTGTGGACCTCACAGAAAAAGGTATTGACCTTATCACAGCTGGCACTGATGATTCGCATTTTTTTATACTCCCCGATATCGGAAGCGAAATAGCAGAACTCGAGAAATCCCACCTTTCCGAAAACGAAAGGCTCATAAGAAAAAACGAACTGCTGCAGGATTATGAATTAAAATCCGACCGTGTCCACACCGTCACACAACTGCTGAAAGCATATACACTTTTTGAAATTGACGTTGAATATGTGGTGATGGACAACAAGATAAAAATTGTTGACGAGCAGACAGGCCGTATCCTCGAAGGCAGGCGTTATTCCGACGGGCTGCACCAGGCCATAGAGGCAAAAGAAAATGTGAAAGTCGAAGCAGCCACACAAACATACGCCACCATCACCCTGCAGAACTATTTCCGTATGTATAAAAAATTGGCCGGTATGACAGGTACTGCTGAAACAGAAGCTGGCGAGCTGTGGGACATTTACAAGCTTGACGTGGTTGTCATCCCTACTAACAGACCTGTGGTACGTAAAGATATGGAAGACTTGGTGTACAAAACCAAACGTGAAAAGTACAATGCCGTCATTCAGGAGATAGATAACCTGATTAACAACGGGCGACCGGTACTTGTGGGAACCACTTCCGTAGAAATTTCAGAGTTGCTGAGCAAAATGCTTCGCCTGAGAAAAATCAATCATAATGTTTTAAATGCAAAGTTGCACCAGAAAGAAGCAGATATTGTTGCCGAAGCCGGTTATGCCGGAACTGTAACAATAGCCACCAACATGGCCGGCCGAGGTACCGACATCAAGCTGAAGGAAGGCGTGAAAGAAGCCGGAGGTCTCGCCATCATTGGCACAGAACGACATGAGTCGCGGCGTGTTGACAGGCAGCTGCGCGGACGTTCCGGACGCCAGGGCGACCCGGGAAGTTCACAGTTTTTTGTTTCTCTCGAAGACGACCTCATGCGCCTGTTCGGCTCTGAGCGTATCGCACGCATCATGGACCGCCTCGGACTGAAAGAAGGCGAGGTAATACAACATTCCATGATTTCAAAATCCATCGAACGTGCACAGAAAAAGGTGGAAGAGAACAATTTCGGTATTCGTAAACGTTTGCTGGAGTACGATGACGTCATGAATTCACAACGCGAAGTTATATACCGTAAACGCCGTCATGCACTACACGGTGACCGCCTGGCTATTGATATTGCCAATATGTTTTATGATGTCTGTGAAAATATTGTAAACGACCATCAGGGACAGCGTGATTTTGAAAGCTTCAAAATTGACATCCTTCGTAACTTTCGTATCGACTCCCCTTTTAATGAGAAAGAGTTTTTCGGTGGCAATGCCGAGCAGCTTACGGAACGCCTCTATGAACTGGCATTTACAACATACCAGAAAAAATCAGAAATCATTTCAGGCGAATCCTACCCCATTATCAAAGATGTTTACGAAAACAATCCCAGACGCTACGAAAATATCGCCATACCTATTACTGACGGAACGAAAACCATGCAGGTGGTGGCAAACCTTCGCCGTTCCTACGAGAACAAAGGCAAAGAAGTAAGTTTATCTATAGAAAAAGGTATCACATTAGCGATTATCGACAATGAGTGGAAAGAACACCTTCGCGAAATGGACGACCTGAAACAATCGGTACAAAGTGCTACCTACGAACAGAAAGACCCGCTGCTGATATACAAATTCGAATCGTACCAGCTGTTTAAAAAGATGATACAGAAGGTTAACAAGGAGATTGTTTCATTTCTGGTGAAAGCTAGCCTGCCATTACGTGAACCGGAACAGATACAGGAAGCACATCAGAGCCGCACAGACATGAGCAACCTGAAACTTGGCCGCGACGAAGGCATGGAACAGGCACGCAGGCAGCAAACAGGAGAAACGCAGAGAAGCCAACCCGTGAAAGCAGAAAAAAAAGTGGGACGAAACGACCCATGTCCCTGCGGAAGCGGAAAGAAATTTAAAAATTGTCATGGAGTTGGACAGTAATCAGTTATCAGTTATCAGTATTAGAATTGCTAAAAGAAACAGAAGTAATAAGATTGCAAGTCAGAAAAAATAATGGCTATTGGCTATTTGGCTATTGGCCCTTGGCTAAAAAAATCTAAACAATGAGTAAATATTTAGTTGTAACTGGGGCGGCTGGATTTATTGGAAGTTGTATGGTTGGAAAACTCAACAATAAAGGCATAAAAGACCTTATCATTGTAGATGACTTTAATAAAGGATACAAACAGAAAAATATCATTGATAAAGTTTATGCCGTACATGTTCAGCGGGATGTTTTTTTTGAGTGGTTCCGCGAAAACCATGAGGATGTGGAATTTATTTTTCATCTTGGCGCCCGCACCGACACAACAGAATTTGACGTGAACATCTTCAACACCCTGAACCTGAACTACAGCAAACAAATGTGGCAGCTGTGCTCTGAATTCGGGATACCCCTGGTGTATGCTTCTTCGGCAGCAACCTATGGGCTCGGCGAACTTGGTTACGATGATGACGAATCACTGATACCTCAATTAAAACCCCTGAATCCTTATGGGGAATCGAAAAATGAATTCGACAAATGGGTTATTGCTCAAAAAGTGACTCCGCCTTTCTGGGCAGGGCTAAAATTCTTTAATGTTTATGGCCCGAATGAATATCATAAGGGAAGAATGGCCTCGGTGATTTTTCATGCCTACAACCAGATAAATGAAACAGGGCAAATGAAACTTTTCCGCTCACATAACCCTCAATACGAGAACGGAAAACAGATGCGTGATTTTATCTATGTAAAAGATGTGGTAAATGTATGCCTGTTTTTTTACCTCAGCCGCAAAAATCCGGGGATATATAACCTTGGCACCGGCCAGGCACGCACTTTTCTTGACCTTGTTACCAATACTTACCGCGCCATGCACCTTGACCCAAAAATCAATTTTATTGACACACCGGAAGATATCCGCGATAAATACCAGTATTTTACCGAGGCCAGGATGGAGAAGCTCCGGGCAGCCGGCTACAACATTGAATTCACATCGCTGGAAGAAGGTATTGAGGAATATGTGCAATCGTACTTAATGAATACCCTGTATTATTAATTTACTGGTGCATCTGGCCCAAAGAACTTCTTAGTTCCAACAAGATTAATATCCTAAACTGATAGAATAAATCTGCCCAATTCCAGAAGGGCAAGGCACAACTATTTTTCCAGTTCAACAGTTCCTGTTGTTTTATTTATTTCTACTTTATGTTTGTATCCTGCTTTCTCATATTCCATATACCAATCCCATCTCTTGATGCTTAAACCATACCCTACCATTTCTTCCCTTACGAACCTACCCAGAGAATCAGTATAACCGGACAGATTATATGCTGATTTTTCCTCCCTGCCTGCTTTTGGTTTCACCTGTACATAAACACTGTCTATCGGTTTTTTTGTTTGGTTGTCAATTACAGTAACTGAAAAATACTTTGGCCCTTCGCAGGAAGAAATGAAAAATGTTATGAGTATAAGGATGAAAATATTTTTAGACATAGGTTTTATTTTTAGATTAAATTGTTTTGGTTTTTAGTTTAGTTTTTCAATTATGTCTATTACTTACACTATTATCAGCATATACTTGCCAAAGCTGAATTTTTTATTAACGGATTGGCGGTATGTTTTTGTTGCCGACCTGCCTGCCGGTTTAACTGCAACAGGCAGTCAGGCAGGTTTCGAAGCACTTTCCTGTCAAGTTACACATAGGTTTATTAAATGCAGAAACGCTGAAATCCGCACTGATTCGGCAATAAAATATTCCGCCTGTTAGGCTGCGTTATTCTTTAATAATTCCATTAACAAATAAAATAGAAAACTAGCAATCAATGATGATAAGATACCAGAGATAAAACCTTTCCAAAAGGAAGGTCTATCAATTTTCGTTCTTGTGATTTTTACATTTTTTATTTTGCTGCCATCTTTGGCAACTATCGAATCCTTATAATTTTCCATTTTTTCTGACATTTTTAATTTGACTTTTTTCTTTAGCAACAATTGAGTCTATATAAATTTCAATTGATGCCGCGCCATTACATCCTAAAGCTTTCAGAGCAAGTTTTCTGTCTAAAACAACAATCCTTGTATCATTATAGATAATAGTATAAGGCGATTCCCAATTATACTTTGTTTTATCCAATATTGCTTTTGAATACAGGATAAGATTTGACTCGCTATTTACAACTGATGCCATATATATAAAAACCTCAACATCATCACGAGGAATACTATCAGGTATAACATCGACATGACATTCAAATGATTCAGGGTGCATAGTCATTGTATTAATCCATTCTGCAATAAAAGAATTATTACTTGCAACTTTGTAATATAGGTCAATAATTTCACCTTTCCTGTCTACTGCAATTGTTTTCTCAGCTAATCTATTTAAAACACCCAGCCTTAATTCTTTTATCTGGCAGCCTTGTTCAAGCATACAGGTTCCTAAAGAGAATATTTCCATATGTTTACTTGTTTTTAATTTGATGTTTTAGAAATTCTGTATTATCCCTTAGGAGTTCTCCACTATAAAAATCTTTTGGATAATCGAAAAAACCAGTGCTGTTAATTTCCTTTCTTTCAATAATACCCGTATTTTCTTCATTTCTTGGATGGAAATAGTAAATGGCAACATTGTCAGAATTGATTTTTTCATTTTCTGACATTCGCCTTCTCAATCTTTTAAGTAAATATTCACTATGTGTCTCAATTAAAAGATACTTGCAAGGTGATATTTTTTTTCCAGATTTTTGAGTAGCAATATCAACAAATAAATCAGCTAAATCAGCTTGCATTATTGGATGTAAATGAATCTCGGGTTGCTCAATAATAGTTAAAGATTTATCAAACGATAAAAAACCCTGTACAATAACAGGCAATACCTGTGATATCCCAAAGCCCACATCAGTAATATCAAGTGATAAATTATTTTGTTTAATTTTAATAATATGTATTATGTCTTGTAGAGTATCTACATTTAACATAAGTCCAAAATTTGAAAGCCAATTATTAACCTTTCTCCTGAGTGAATCATTTTCTTTTAAAATCTCAGTAAGTGAATTACCATCGAGGGTATCTAAATGAGTAGTAATATTAGCTTTATCAAGAAAATAGTATCTCTTTGGGTGTGCTCTAAGTGGACTAACATGGTTAATATTGTGTTTTTCAAAACTATAACCTATTTCCAAATTTGCTATTGAAATAAGTTTCAGTATTATTTTTGAGAAACTTGATATTTTAATGTTTTCATTATACACATATTTTGAATCGCAATCCTCAACTATTGAAAAAAAAGTAGAATTATAATTTATATTATCTTCAAGTTCTGTTGTGATTTTTTCATTTATAAAATCTAATTTTGAATAATCTGAGTTCAATTTAAAAGCTGTATAAATCTCTCTCCTTTGGTCTGGCTTCATCTCAAGTTTTAACACACATTTTTCATTATTGTGGATAGAAATACAACATATTTTAAAAAAAGTACCTTTTTTATTGTCAATACATTTTAGTTCAAAACTTATACTAAAGTCCTCATTTTCTATAGTATTTAAACTTAATAACAAATCGTATGTCTTTTCGATTTCATCAACAAATCTTATTGCATTAGAAATTCTTTCATCAAAAAACCAAATTTCATTTACGTAATTATCAAAAAGCGATGTTTTAAATTTATTTTTTACAAATAATTCAGATTTTGCTTTCTTGATGATACTTACTAATTCTAGAAGCTGTTTTTTTGAAGATATTGTAAAATTTCTTAACAAATCTCTTTTATTTGATTTTTTGTCATGTAAAGCAATATTAAGCTCGTTTTCTAGCAAAGGTTTATTATAAATCCTTTGGATATAAGAAATGGTCTCAATTAGATTTGCAGATAACTGTTTTAATCCATCAGTTTTAATAAAATTGTACAGTTCTTCACTAACAAATTTAAATTTTAATGATAAAGTTTTGGTTTTATCTTTATCTTTTAATATATTTAAAGTTTCGCCTAAACTAATAAATTCACCATTTAGCTTTAAAACAGATTTATATTTCTTTGTTTCATATGTTTGTTGAAGCATAAGTAGAAGTTGAACGATACTACTTTTACCGACACTATTTGCTCCTAATAATAAGGTTATCGGTTTTAATTCGATTTTACCAAATTCGAAAGCTTTGTAATTTTTAAAACTAATTTCTTTTATCATTTTATTATTTATTTTATTTTTATAATGCAGACTAACTTTTGTGCTGCTGCCTTTGTACTGCTATTTTTACCTTATCTTCTCCGTGGCAACAATCCATTATTTTCACCTTAAAATGCTTGTTTTCTGTTAAATAAATATTTTGCTATTTGCAAAACAACCCTTCCCTCCCATTCTTTTCAAGCATAAAATTATAAAATTTTTAATATCTTATATCTCTTTATTTATTTTTTTAAATCTTAGCAACCTGCAAAAAAATTTACTAACACAAATTTTCAAAAATTATAATCAAATATTGGCAGCCCGGCCTTTTTACATGCTCCGCTCTGTTATCAAGGGATAACTATGTTTTTTCAGGTATTTAATCAACCCGGACAACAAAATATTTTACTGTTCCTGCTTGCTTTTATTGATAAAACTATTCAGTATGCTGCTCACAAAGGAAACAATGATGCTGAACAACAGCGCCCACCAAAAGTTCTCTGTTACAAAATCGTCAATTAATTTGTCGGCCAAAAGGATGATTACCGCATTAATAACAAAAATAAAAAGTCCTAAGGTCAATATGGTGGCAGGGATGCTGATAAAAAGAAGTATGGGCCTCACTATGGCATTGAGCACTGCCAGCACCAGGGCCACAATCACACCTGTCCAAAAATTAACCAGTGTCACATGAGGGTCAAGCAGGTAGGCTGCCAGCATCACAGCGCAAGCGGTAAAAAAAACTTTAATGATAAATCTCATAATATTATTTTTCTAACAAAATTACATCATTCAAAAGCCGAATCAAAGTATAAAATAAAAAATGTGTGAATTCTAATAATCATCATATTTTTGTATTATTAGGCTAAAAAACCATCAAAAATGTCCATTATTCCCATTTTTGGTATAAATAAACCTGCTTAGCGGGAAAATGATGTTGATAAAATAAACGGCCAAAACAATATTTGCAGCATACAACTGATTCATTTTGTATTTTTGGTTTAGCAATATGCCTATGTTAAAAACCGGAAATATAATTGCCATACTGTTTTTCATTGCCTCTTTTTCTGCAGAGGCACAATTTTATGATATGGGGCAGGACCCGGCATCCGTAAAATGGAACATTATTAAAACCGAACATTTCCGTATCATCTTTCCTGAGGGCATTGAAGCACAGGCGCAACACATTGCCAACGGCTTCGAACAGGTATATGAGCCCCTGAGTTCCGGCATGAATATCAAAGCTGTCAAAGTACCGGTAATACTTCATAACCGTTCGGTAACATCCAATGCTGTGGTTCCCTGGGCACCCAAGCGCATAGAATTTTACACCTGCCCGGGACAGGACGATTATCCTCAGCCCTGGGCCGACCAGCTTATGCTCCACGAGTTCCGGCATGTGGTACAATACAGTAAAATCAATCAGGGGCTTACCAAAGTGTTGTCGTATGTCTTCGGGCAGCAGATTACCGCAGGAGTGATAGGAACCTTTGTTCCCATGTGGTTTGTGGAAGGCGATGCCGTATATACCGAAACCTTATTCAGCAGCAGCGGCAGGGGAAGAATGCCATGGTTCAGCATGAAGCTGGCAGCACAAGTCAGGGAAAAGGGGATATATAATTACAACAAAGCAGTTTTTGGTTCTTATAAAACTTTCACGCCCAACCATTATGAACTGGGTTATCAGCTGGTATCTTACGGTACAAAAAAGTATTCCCATCAAATCTGGGAACGCGCTATGGATAAAAGCGGTAAACTTCCGCTGATGGTTGTTCCCTTTAATCACGGAATCAAAAAAGTAAGCGGACTAAATAAAGTGCAGATCTACAAAAACTGCCTAAATGAACTTGACAGCCTCTGGCAGAAAACAGATAATAAAAACCGACATACTGATTTTACTTTACTCAGCACTAAAAAAAATAAATTCTACACAAATTATAATTGGGGAAATTTTTCAGGGAATCATTTTATTGCTGTCAAATCATCTATGGATGACATTACCAGGTTTGTGATATTGGACAGCAGCGGCAATGAAAAACATATTTTTACACCCGGGACATATTACAACACAGCTTTCAGCAGCTCGGGCAACCAGATTGTCTGGACAGAAACTGCTTACGACCCGCGATGGGAAAACCGAACCTATTCGGTAATTAAATTATATGACTTTCAAAAAAAGCGAAGCCGGCAATTAACGCATCGTTCAAGATATTTTTCTCCTTCGCTGGATGATGAAGGGACGCAAATAGTGTGTACCGAACAAAACATTTACGGAAATTCATCTTTACTTGTTCTGGATGCTAATTCCGGGAAAATAAAAAAACAAATTCCTGTTGATTCGGGGGATTTCATCATGACTCCTAAATGGTCGGATAAAGGGGCGGAAATAGTTTTTATTGCCCTGAACCGTTTTGGCAAAAGGCTTTGTATTGCCGACACTGCAGGACACATAAGAAATATCACTAATCCTTCGTTCACTGAAATAAGTCATCCGGCCCTTTTTGGAAAATATATTTATTTCACAGGGGCTTATTCAGGAATCAGCAATATTTATGGACTGGATACATCATCACAGGAATTGTATCAGCTAACTTCCTCGAAATACGGCGCTTCCGAGCCTGAATTATCTTCTGACGGCACGCAATTGTTATATTCGGATTATACTGAAAACGGCTATAAGCTTGTAAAAGCAGAAATTGACACATCTTTATGGATAAGCGTAAAAAATTTTACCGGCAATTCACTTCAGCTGTTTGATGTAAAAAACGAGCCTATAGATTTTTACAACAGCAAAAAAAACCAATACCCGGTCCGGAAGTTTTCAAAATTCTTAAACCTTTTTAACATACACAGCTGGGGCCCTTTATCCATCAATGCCGATAATACCACGGTGAAGCCGGGCTTTGAAATCAAATCGCAAAATTTGCTCAGCACCATGTTTTTCAGCGCCGGTTATGAACATGAATGGAATAACAGCGGCTCGATGTTTTTTGCAAAACTCAGTTACAGAGCTTGGTATCCGGTGATTGACGTAGGCTTTGCTTACGAGTTTAACAAAGATGACAGTATCCGCTGGAACACCATGTCACTCAGTGCCGGTCTGAAAGTACCGTTAAACCTTACAAGGGGGAAACATGTCGTTTTTGTTCAGCCCCAGCTTGTCTTCAGTTACAAGAAAATCATCGCCCGGAAAAATTACCCGGATTATGCTTTCTCCGGCGAATACGAGCCTCTGGAATACAGGGTTTACGCTTATCACATCATAAAAACTTCTTTAAAAGACATCAGCCCTAGATGGGGGCAACTTCTTGAACTTTCATACAAACACACACCTTTTAATAAAAATATAAGCGGCGCCCTGACAGCCATTCAAACGGTGTTTTTCTTTCCGGGCATTGGAAGACATCACAGCATCAGCCTGTATGGCGGGTGGCAGTATCATGATACTTACAGCTTTATTTTCGGCGATGCCATCACACTTCCTCAGGGCTACGACAGCAGTGGATACAGCAAGGCTGTTTCGGCAAAATTCACCTACCAGATGCCGCTGTTTTACCCGGACTGGAGCATAGGTTCTTTGTTCTATTTCAAACGTTTCAGAACATCGCTGCACTTTGATTATGCCTATGTTACTGATAAAGAAAATAACTTTTACAATCTTAGTTCTGCGGGCATCTCCCTGCTTGCAGATTTTCACTTTCTGAGGTTTCTGGCCCCCATCACAATGGGTATAAGGGCTTCGTACAGGTTCGACACGCAAAAAATAATACCTGAATTTATTTACAGTGTAAATTTCGATGCATTGCAATTTAAACCGGGCTATTCACGTTTTTACGATTGAGCCTTTTATTTTGTTAATGTCCGTAAGGCATACTTTTTGAAATTATATTTTGAGAAGCCCTTATTGAATTTTTTAATGTAATTTTGTTTACTGTAAAGCCCCGGCGCATGAATATGAAACTGTTTTATAATATCCTTTTTATTTTTTTTCTTCCTTCTTTTCTTTTTTCACAAAGCGATATTCCTCAAGTAAAATACACCCGCGAATTCAAATTCAACGACGGCATTTACCAATCCTTCAAAGAATTTAAATATAACAACCCTTCTCTGCCCGAGTTCAGCATGAGCAAAGACAACAACTTTATTCAGGAAGGGAATGTAATTTTAAGATATCCCTGTCCCGATTCCATAGGAAGCAAAAGAACCTGCGTTATTGAAAATTGTTTCGGATTTTCAAGAAACGGAATACTTTACTTAAACCAGGGGTATCCGGGATATTATTACCGCATGTTTATAGTCGGCGCCCTCTCGCATTTTATTGCATTTAATAAATTCGGCGCCCCGGATGTTTTTGCCACCTTTGAGCCTTTTGTCTTTTCGAGCGGCTCCAACGATTTCACCGAATACCTCCTTGACTTTGAAACCGGAAATACCTTTCGTTTCGGGTACACCGAATTTTCTGAATTTCTCGAAAAGCACGATAAGGAATTGTTCGACGAACTCCAAAATACAAAACAAAAACGCAAAATGATACATCATTTTCTGCTAAAGTACAATGAAAAACACCCGATATATTTCCCGGTTTATTAAAATATTAACTCACTGACATGAAAAAATTTATTGCGGTTTGCATTTGTATTTTAACCTTCCTGCACCCTTTGCTGTCTCAGCCCGACACCAAATATCAATCGTTGGAATATGCTAAAAACGGCATGAAATTATTTGACCAGAGCAAGTATAAAGAAGCTATTGAACAATACATGAAAGGCAAAGAACTGGATAAAGACAATACATTATTTGACTATGAAATTGCCTTATCACATTTCATGCTTAAAGATTACCAAGCCTGTATCATAACAATTGATTCGGTGATTGGAAACCCCAATATTAACGAACAGTTCTATCAGTTGCTGGGAAATGCTTATGATATGATGCAAAAGCCTGACACAGCTTTACAAATTTATGCCGAGGGCATGAAAAGATTTCCTAAAGCTGCCAGCCTATATACCGAATCGGGGGTGGTGGAATTAAACAGAAACCATACTGAAAGCGCCGTAAATTTCTGGGTTAAGGGGACAATAATAAATCCTACTCATGCTGAAAATTATTATCAGCTTGCCAGGTTTTATGCAGACTCCCTGAACAGGATACCTGCTTTGGTTTATGCCGAAATATTCATCAATCTTGAAAGGAATACAGCGAAAACGGCAGAGATGGGAAAACTGCTGTGCGCACTGCTGTATAAAAGTATTCGTATAAAACAGGACAGCGTTATTGCCCTGAATTTTTATCCCGACATAACAATTTACGGTAAAAACGACAGCATAAAAAATGTTTGCGATGCTGTTAAAGATGTGTTGCGAAAAGTTTCAGGAATGAAAATTAAAAATAACCGTACACTTGTGGGTTCATCTGAAATAGTAAAAGTCAGAAGCAAATTTTTGGAAGTTTGGTTTGCCGAAAAATATAACGAACGCTTTAAATTTTCGCTGTTCGAAAACCAGCAGTTGATAAATAAGCAGGGCTTTTTCGAGGCTTATACCCAATGGCTTATAAACAAATGCAATGTAGCGGATTTTCAGAAATGGGCTTCCGAAAACTCTGGCACCTATGCTTCTTTTGCCGAATGGTTTAAAAAACACCCTTATATTTTTTACGGCGCTAACGATGCTGACCTTTGCAGATAATTGCCGCTCGGTTAAAACTTAACGACAATTTTAACATTAAACAATCTTTTTGTCAGTTCATTAGGGACCGCATACTGTCTGTTGTTGACATCTTTTACCCACAGATACGAAATGGTGTTCATACGTCCTAAAAGGTTAAACACTTCGCCGGATATCCACAGGGATTTAAAAAAACGGAAAAAGCTTTTTTTGCGGAATATCTTGCTTTCATCAATAATGGATTTTGAAAAGCCGATATCCACCCTGAAATACGAAGGCATGCGCAGTGTGTCTTTGTACCTTGTATGATCAGGAGGGCCGAATGACAGAGGTGTGCCGTAAACCATATTCAGGTGCATTTTAAAAGTTGGCCATCGTGGAAAATGGTCCTGAAAAAAGATATTGATGTTTAAAAGCTGGTCGGTAGGGCGTGGGATAAACCCCGGGCTTCTTTTCACGCTGTCAATAGCCACATTGTCGAGGGTGTAGCCTGCAATAATTAACTCCCCGTTTTTATTATAATAGTCGTAATAATATTCTCCGGAGATTTTTTCACGCGTTTGCATCAACGATATGCCGAGCCACGACTCATCCCCTCTTACAAATTCTCCATTTATTTTCAGATCAATGCCTGTGGCATAACCTTTTCCGTTATTATTGGCAAAATAACGCAACCGCACATTATCAATTTCGTAAGGGATAAGGTTGTCGAGCATTTTATAATAAATTTCTCCCACAAACTTAAAAGGACGGTTCCACAACCTGAAATTCCAGTCACTGCCAAGCAAAAAATGAATGGAACGCTGGGCTTTCACTTCCGGGTGTATGGTTCCGTCGAAGGCGCGTATCTCTTTATAGAACGGCGGCTGATAATACATTCCCGTTGAAAAACGAAAAACAATGTCCTGCTTCCATTTTGGCTGGTATGAAAGCGTTAACCGCGGGCTGACACACACCTGATTGTTAAAATCCCAGTAATGTGCCCTGATTCCTGCTGTGAGCATCAGCCTGGCACTGTCAATCCTGAAAGTCCAGGTGTCCTGAACATACCCTGAAACACGGTTGCTTTGCATGTTTACCTTGCTGATAACAGTTTCCTGTAAGAGCAAAGGGCTGAAGCCCTGGAGTGAAGGATTGGTATATCCCACCGAATCGGGGGGATGAGGTTGTGAATACCCTGATGAGTCAACCATTTCCCATTCCCTCAGGTCATCATGGATAATTTCGTGCTGGTAGCGAACTCCATAAACCAAATAATGGTTTTTAAGTGTGTAACCGCTTTTAATTTCCGAACTTATGACGGTTGCATCCAGTTCGTCCCTTGCGTGTTGTAAATGTGTGCCAACTCCCAATACCTGCTTCATCTCGCCGAAATTATCGTTGCCGAAATCAGCTTCAAGAAAGCCTATAAGGTATTGTCCCTGAACGTCATAAGTCTGTGTTTCAAATGTTTTGTATGCGGATGTTATCCACTTGAAAAACATGTTCGACTTTGGCTTGTAATTCAATGTCAAGGCTCCCAGATAGGTATTAATTTTATCAAGTTCCATACCGTCAAAGTAAATCTTTAGCTGATAAGATTCTTTCACAGTGCCGAATTCTGTTTCGCGCGATTCGGGTATCACCATGTACTTATTTCTCGCATAATTGCCTAATATTCCTATCTCCCATTTGTCGTTAATTTTATACGTGGAATATAACTGAACATCGGTAAAGGAAGGTTTGTACTGCGCTTTGGTCTCGAGTGCATTCAGCAGGTATTGATTGGACTTCTGCCTAACGCCCAGGAGAAAAGTAAATTTACCGTCTTTACTTGCGCCCTCCACATGCCCCGATGCTCCCAGCAAACTCAGCATGATAGAGCCTGCAAATTTTGTCGGCTTCTTATACTGAATATCAAGTACAGAAGACATTTTATCGCCATATTTGGCCTCAAAACCTCCTGATGAAAACAATACACTGGAAGTCAGGTCGGCGTTTACAAAACTTAAGCCTTCCTGCTGCCCCGAACGTATCAGCAAAGGCCTGTAAATTTCAATATCGTTTACATAAACCAGGTTTTCATCAAAATTTCCGCCCCTGACAGAATATGTGGAGCTTAGTTCATTGCTGGAATACACTCCCAGGCTTGTTTTTTTAATAAGCTCTTCAATGGCATTGCCTGATGTTGTGGGGATAAAATCGGCCTGCTTGTGGTCAATACGCGTAATAACAGCCCGCTCATCTTTGGAAACATACTCGAATGTCGGAATTTCTGTTGAAACAGTAACCATTATCTGGTTCATCAGTTTGTTCTCTCCGGGCTGAAGTGTTATTTTGTGTTCAACTTTATGGTAGCCTATGAAAGAAAATACTACCGTAATTTCTTTTCCGGACATCACAGCCAACCGGTAATTACCATTTTTATCCGAAGTAGTTCCTGTTGTTGTACCCAAAACAGCAACATTGACCAATTCAATGGCCTCACCTTTCTTATCAGTAACTTTTCCGTGCAATGTGGCTTTCTCCTGAGCATAGGCATTAAGTGCAAAAAGCAAAAAAAAGATATGTATGATATACCTGTGCATGCCCATACTAATCCGTTTTTTTTACTTTGAATTTGCCATCTTTCCATGCTTTGAAAAACTGTTCCCATGCAAAAACGTTCAGTAAAGGATTGGGTTGCGGCTGCCCGGCAAAATAGAGCTGGCTTACCCGCCTGTCAATATAATTCCTGAAATTCATGCCGCTGTTCATTTCCAGGTCCTCGTTGATGATTCGTTCTTTTATTTCGGTAATATTTTTTTGAGCACGGGCAAGTTCATCGTCAGGGATATCAAGTTTTATAAATGCTTTTTTAAATTGCTCGTAAGTGGGCCACGGATAGATAACCGTTTCATTAAGGATTAGTGTATCCTGCCGCATTACTTGTATAAGAGAGTAACGGTTCACAGAGAGCGTATCGGGAATGGTGTAATATACTGTTTTATAGCCAAGCGCATTAAAAACCACCACATCTTTCGGCTTGGCGACAAAGGAAAAAAATCCATACAGGTCGGTAATAGTGCCCCGCCACGAATCTTTAACCAAAATGTTGACAAATGGAATGGGAGTTAAGCTATCATCGGTAAGTACAATTCCTGAAAACTGCACCAGAGTCGTGTCATTAATCTGGGAGTATCCTTTGGTGATGTTACACAGGAAGAATACAACAATCAATGAAGCAATGAAGCGTTTTGGCTTAAGGGGCATAAGAAACAATTTGCGCAGAAATATCAGTAAGTCTAAATGGCATTATTTTTCAGCAATTAAAACGAAACAAATATAAATTTATTTCACGGTATGGTTTTATAAAAAAAAATGCTGCCACTTCTGAAAGCGACAGCATTTATAGCTTATTTGTTCAAATTTATTTATTGATATATCCCTTTTCGCGAGCTTCTTTTAAACAGGCAGATATCCCTTTTTTATCAATATTTCTTAACCCTGCAACAGAAACCTTCAGAGTTATCCATTTGTTTTCTTCGGGGATAAAGAATTTTTTTGTCTGCAGGTTGGGAATAAATTTTCTTTTGGTTTTAATGTTTGAGTGGGAAACATTATTTCCGACTATTACTTTTTTTCCGGTGATTTCACAAATTCTCGACATGGCTGTAAAACTTAACTTATTGATTCCTTTTATAAACAGGGGTGCAAATTTCGTAATTATTTATTAACTAACAAAATAATATTTAACTTTTTACTCAAAAAACATATTTACACAGACGCATAAGCCACAAAAACATCTGATTACCTGCATATTAATACTCTTTTATTAAAATATCCCCCTGCTCACTGATATTGCGTTCCTCGTTTAAAATATCCCTTATTCACATGTAACTTCTCCAATAAGTTTATTTTCGAATATAATATTATTTCATATCCTTATTTTATAATAACCATTTGCTTAATTGCCTGTTTTGCTGCATATCCATATTAAATAATTGTTCAGATAAATACAGAACTTCACCCATGGCACCAGTGCATTAGGAAACCTGAACAATCTATTGTTTTTTGTAAAGCATGGTTCATGTCATAAATCTCTATTTTTCCCCTATCTGTTTTTTTACATAAAGTTCGCCAGATATTTCGAATTTTATTATCATTAACTGACTATATACTGAAGGTGACCCACTTGCATACGTGGCTGCATTATCATAGTCATGTTCCAGAGTTATTTGAGCATTTGCATTCAATACTATTGCAAGTATTACAATAAATAATAATTTTTTCATATTCATAAAAGCAAAAAACATTCGATTTTGCTGCGTTCTTTAATCATCGCACCAATGTAATGTTTCCCTTCTTCTGCACGAAAGTCCCGTCTGTAAAAGTAATAGTAACGTAATAGGCATAAGCCTCTGCCGCACAGGGTTTGCCTTTATATGTGCCGTCCCAGCCTTTGGTTATATCTTTGCTTTCAAATACCTTTTCGCCCCAGCGGCTGTAAATGCTTAATGATGCTTCTTTAATATTTTCGCCTCGTATGTACAGCACGTCATTCTGTCCGTTGCCGTTGGGCGAAAAAATATTGGGTATAAAAACAATATTCTCCTTTGGAAAGGTATCTATATTTATCAAATTTGAGAAAATTTTGCATCCACAGTCTAATGTAACTTCAACAGTATATGAACCATTTTGGGTTGCTAAATAAGTCTGGCTGTTTGCATCTTGAATCATAGTTCCATTCAAATACCATTGATAGGTTGAATAAATATTCTGACAGATTAATAAATTTTCATTATTCATGATTACAGGAGGATCCTGCAATTTATCCATAAAAACAATAACATTTGCTAAAAATTTGTCCTGATTATTATTAATATTGCTGTCGCTTGAAATATCCCCAATGCTCGTAAAAACATCAATATCTGCTGCGATTAAATCCAAAGTATTGCAATCCAGATATAATGTCGGACTGCCATACGCTTCTCTGGCCAGTATCACTGAATTCGATGGAACAGTATTGAAAAATCCTTGGAGCGATCCACCCTCATTTACAGATGGAACATTCCCAAAAGGTCCGTTAAAAATATCGCTTGCATTTCCTTGTGAAGTAGGGAAAAGTGAACAAGTCGCCACCTTTGTCAGGCTGTAGCCCCATTTTGCATTTAATATAGAACTATTTATATCTGGTAATTCATCTGGACTGGTTCCAATAATTAATTTACCTCCTTTAATACTCCAACTGTATAAAGAATCTACTTCTGCTTTTATGAATGGCTGTGTAGAAGCATCATTTTTATTGAACCATCCAAAAAAGAATATATTGTCAGTCAGAACGTTCGTTATTTGCTCAATGCTTCCTGATGTGCCGTAACTATCAGCAATATTTATCTTTTTAGGATATATTCCAGTTGAACTGAAGTTGTTTGAACATAATAGTTTAGCCCTCGAATATATCATCCATTGACCATTTAAAGTATAACCATTATCGCCTCCTAATTGTCTATTTGTATTAATAGAAATGATATTTATCATTTGCGACGAACATGGGGTATTCAGTAGATTAAAAACAAAGCATATAAAAAATGCTATTAACTTCTCTGATAATATTTTAAACCTGATATTCAAAGATATTTATTTTACAATGATCAATTTTTTATTAAGAAGATATTCACTATTTGTAATATTCATGTTATAAATTCCACATTTAAGGCTTTGTGCCCTTATGTGTGTTTTCCCTTCGATGTATTCACTGTACATTAAATTTCCTGTTATATCAAAAATTTGTAAGAGTGGCTTTCCTGGTATAGATATTTCAACGACAAAATTGCCATCAGAGGGATTAGGATAAACGGTAAAATCGTGTTCATTATCATAGCTTTCAATGTCGCTAAAATAGCAATTTAAAAGTACTGTTATATTATAACTGCTTTGTTGTGTCGTTGCTAAATCAGGTTTCTCATCTCCGTTAAAATCAGCAGTTATTATTGTCCATGGACCATAATGAGCCGGAAAATACGTAGATGAACCAAAAGTACCATTTCCTGTACCTATTAATAAAAAAACAATACTTTGATAATAGTTAGCAATGGCTAAATCTGGTATGCCATCAAAATTAATGTCCGCGCTGACAACTGAGAATGGAGCAGAAGTAGCAGCACCAGTACCTGCATTATAATTTATTGCATTATAAAATAAACCGCTTGTTCCTTTGCTTAAAAGCACAGATACATTATTAGAGTTTTTATTTGCAACAGCAATATCATCAAAACCGTCCGCATTAAAATCCTTACTACACACTGAATAAGGCCCGGAACCACATAAATATTTAGCAGCTGACCCAAAATTACCAGTTCCGTCACCGATAAGAACCCACACGCTATCTGGTCCCCCGTCATTATTGCAGGTTATGGCTAAATCAGCGAAATTATCACCATTAAAATCACTGCTGGTCATTGCAGTTGGATTTTTTCCAATATGATTCCCTGTATTTGTTGTAAAGTATCCCGATCCGTTTCCCAATAATACAGAAATGTTCCGGTCAGTTTCATTAGCTACTGAAATATCAATATTTCCATCTCTGTTAAAGTCTGCACCGCAAATAATTCTTGGATGATCGCCAACAGCAAAACTGTCTGTAGCTGTAAAATTACCAGTTCCATCACCCGATAAAATTCTCACATAACCGGCAGTAGCATAATCAGGATATGCTAAGTCAACATTACCATCTCCATTGAAATCCCCGCTTACAATACCAGAGAAATTACCTCCATTCTGGTCATAATAAACCAAGTTTGCAGTATTGAAATTGCCATTCCCATCACCAATTAATAAGTATAATTCTTTGCCAAAAATTGATGTTATTATTAAATCAAGCTTAGTGTCATTATTATAATCATTACATAAAATACTCCGGGATTCTGTGAGCATAGGAATGATAGTATCTGTAAAACATACTTGTGCACCTGCCTTAAGAAAAATTGTAAGTGCTACTAGTGTAATTAATTTTTTCATATTTCTAAAATTAACAAAATGTTAGAAAACTAAATAAAGCCGAATAAGAATAATCCGGGCTTTGGAAAGTTTTTTAATTACATATCATTTTTTTGGTGGCTATGTTTTTACCATTGATGATCAAATTATAAACATAGATCCCTACAGGTAAGCCTTGGGTATCTATATTCAGCGTACCATAACCGTGTTGTAGAGTTTTTTCATATATAATATTTCCAAGCATATCAGTGAAACTTACCTTGCTTGTAACTGAATTTTCAGGAATAAAATAAGTTATTTGCGTATTTCCATTGTTAGGATTAGGTTGCGCATCCCCTAGCGATGCAGACTGTGGGATATCAAGCTTAATATCAATAATATTTTCTTGATAGCCCGTGGTATTGCTATTTTTACTATCAACACCTGTCAACCCGGCTATTACTGATTTTAAACTATTTACTTCTTTACTTAATTCCTGAACAGCTTTTACAAGTGGAACAACAAACTCTGCATACGACAATCCATAAGGGTCAGCGTTATTGTCAGGTGTATGAACTATGGATGAAGTAAAGCCACAAACATGTGCTACCGAATCTACTTCCTGTGCAATAAAACCTGAACGAACAATTGCAGTTGATTGAGCAAAATCCATTCCTTCCTGATGTATGGTTTTCAAACTATCGGACATATTTTGTATTATAAAATCATCAAATTGTTTTGTATTCATTTGATAAGTTACAGGGTGAAGTTTATTAATAAAATCCAAACCTTTTACGCTATCATTTATATTAAATTTAAAACGACCATCACTAGTTACATATTGACCAGCAACGCAATATGTTCCAGTAAGGCTTGCATTCCCTATCCATACATGGTTATTTGCATCAACAATCGCCCCATTTCAAATAGCGGTGGCGTTACTATAATTACCGCTTGCATCGGCTCCGTATCCTAAATATGTATTGTAGCTGCAATTGGCATTATTATAAGTATATCCGGCCAAACTTCCATACGCAGTGTTTTTTTCTCCTGTAGTGTTGTAATAAAGAGCACGTTCACCTGTAGCA